>CAYTFF010000011.1:12524-16750 GCA_964437045.1 uncultured Dehalococcoidia bacterium | reverse complement strand
CTCGAATACCGGTTGAAGGCGTTTAGGCATTTTATGACATTGGTTGATAAATCAGCGACGCCAAAGTGGGCAAATGTTCAGCATCCCCCAATAGATTTTCAGAAGATTGTTTATTATGCTGCGCCAAAATCAAAAGAGAAGTTAGATAGCTTAGACCAAGTGGATCCAGAAATATTAAAGACTTATGAAAAACTCGGTATTCCACTTGAAGAACAAAAATTAATGGCTGGAGTAGCGGTTCATTATGTATTTGACAGTGTTACCATAGCCACAACATTTAAAGAAGAATTAACAAAACAAGGAATAATTTTTTGTTCCATGTCTGAAGCGATTCAAAACCATCCTGAGCTAGTGAAGAAGTATTTGGGATCTGTCGTTCCTTATTCAGACAATTTCTATTCGGCATTAAATGCAGCAGTCTTTTCTGATGGCTCTTTTTGTTATATTCCGAAAGGTGTCCGCTGTCCTTACGAATTGACTACATATTTTAGGATAAACTATCAAGAATCAGGACAATTTGAGAGAACTCTGATAATTGCTGAGGAAGGTAGCTTTGTAAGCTATCTAGAGGGATGTAGTGCCCCAATGTTTGATACTAATCAACTTCACGCTGCTGTAGTTGAATTAATTGCACTGGATGATGCTGAAATCAAATACTCTACTATACAGAATTGGTATCCAGGTGATGAAAATGGCAAAGGTGGTATTTATAATTTTGTGACCAAACGGGGAAAATGTTTGGGGAAGAATTCCAAGATATCTTGGACTCAAGTAGAGACAGGAGCAGCTATAACCTGGAAGTACCCCAGTGTTATTTTGCAAGGTGATAATTCCATTGGAGAATTCTACTCAGTTGCACTTGTTAAGGGCATGCAGCAAGCTGACACAGGAACTAAGATGACACATATCGGTAAAAATACGAGAAGTAAAATCATAGCAAAGGGAATTTCAGCTGGTAGGGCTCAGAATACCTATCGAGGATTGGTACGTGTACAACCAAAGGCTGATCAAGCGCGTAACTTTACCCAGTGTGATTCACTTTTAATAGGAGATAAATGTGGTGCCCATACTACCCCTTACGTGGAAGTTAAAAATAAAAGTGCTCACTTAGAGCACGAAGCTTTCACTTCACGGGTCAGTGAGGATCATATATTTTACTGTAATCAAAGGGGCATATCGGTTGAAGATGCAAATGCCCTTATTATTAACGGATTTTGTAGAGAGGTGTTTAAGCAGCTACCTATGGAGTTTGCAGTTGAGGCCACAAGATTACTAGAGGCAAACTTAGAGGGAGCTGTTGGATAGAGTAGTGATTCAAATATGTTAGAAATTCGTAATCTTTATGCAAATATTGATGATACAGAAATACTAAAAGGTATTAGCCTTGATGTAAAACCAGGTGAACTCCATGCAATCATGGGTCCAAATGGATCTGGGAAAAGTACATTGGCTAACGTTTTAGCAGGAAGGCCTTCATATGAAGTTAAAGCAGGGGAGATTTTACTCGACAATCAGGATTTAATTAGTATGCTTCCTGAAGAAAGAGCAAGGGCCGGATTGTTTTTGTGTTTTCAACATCCTGTAGAGGTCCCAGGGGTTAGGATGGATCAATTTTTAAGACAAGGCTTCAATGATATTCGCAAAAGTAAAGGTGAAGACCAAATAGATGTACTGAAGTTTGATAAAATGCTCAAAGAGAAGGTAGGAATAGTAGGAATTGATTATTCTTTTATCAAGCGATCTGTTAACGAGGGATTCTCGGGAGGCGAGAAGAAGCGAAATGAAATATTGCAGATGGCAGTCTTGGAGCCAAAATTAGCTATATTGGATGAACCAGATTCTGGCTTAGATGTGGATGCTTTGCGTCAGGTGGCTGGATCTATTAATAATCTTAGAACTGATAAGAACGCGGTTATATTGGTTACTCATTATCAGAGAATTTTGGATTATGTTGTACCTGATAAAGTACATATTTTTGTTAATGGACGTATTGTTAAATCAGGTGACAAAAATTTAGCTCTTGAGATTGAATCAGAAGGTTATGATAAATACGAGGAGCGAGCCGATAAGGGTGCCTCGGCTTAAGGTCCCTGAAAAGCCATTAAATCATGCCAAAACTTGCAACAGAAAAAGATGTGTTTACTAAGGCATTTGCCAATTTAGAGCAGGATATACCAGTAGGTATTACACCTTGGCTCAAAAAGTTAAAAAAAGACGCAGCAATCCAGTTTAAGGAACTTGGTCTACCCACTGAGCGACGTGGAAATGAGGAATGGAAATACACTGACATAAGTCCCATTGCAAAAGTACCTTTCGCTCCAATCAAAAAGATTGACGGCAAAAAACTTAGTCAAGATGTTTTATCCAACATTTTCCTTGGTAATCCTGGATGGAATCGCCTCTTATTTGTTGATGGGTGCTTTGAACCTGATCTATCCTTTGTAAATGATACTGAAAATATTATCCTAAAGAATTTACAAGATATAGTAGATGATAAGTCGTACGAATTAGATAAACATTTGTCTAAGTATAAGGACTATTCTGATAATGCATTTGTTGCCTTAAATACTGCATTTATCCAAGATGGTGCGTTGATACAAATTCCCGATAATGGGTTAGTTAAAGAACCAATTCATATAGTCTATGTCACCACTGCTTCTCAAACAGAAACCGCTTCTCATCCTAGGACTCTGATTCTTGGAGGTAAGGGAAGTCAGGCTGAAATTATCGAGAGTTATTGGGGGTTAGGTAATGAATCTTATCTAACTAACGCTGTTACTGAGATATTTGTAGGGCAATTTGCATCTATAAAATACTACAAAATGGAATTGCAAAATGAGAATGCATTTCATATTAGTAACACAAAAGTTGTCCAGGATAAGGAAAGTTATTTTTCTTCGGTAAATGTTGACATAGGAGGGAAATTGGTAAGAAACAATATTGATTTCCTAACAGCCGGACAAAACACTGATTCTTTGTTTAATGGTCTTTATTTAATTAACGGTACACAACATGTGGATAACCAGATAATATTGGATCATGCGCAAGCATATACGACAAGTAGTGAACTCTATAAAGGTGTTTTAGGTGGGAAATCTCGGAGTGTTTTTCATGGCAGTATCATAGTTCGCCCAGGGGCCATTAAGGTAAATGCTAACCAAGTAGACAAAAATCTACTTCTATCTGATAAAGCAGAAGCTGATACAAAGCCAGCCTTTTGGATTTATTGTGATGACGTAAGATGTGGACATGGGGCTGCTTGTGGTCAAATTGACGATCAAGCGTTGTTTTATTTACGAAGTAGAGGCATAGATGAAGAAACAGCCAGAAACTTTTTGACGAGAGGCTTTGTTAATGAGATTATAGACGGTATAGAGAACGAGGATATTAAAGAACAAATAAACTCGATTGTTCAAGCAAAGTTGGAAAATATTAAGTAACAATTGTTAAACGACTGTAGTAACTTGAGTAAAGAATGCTGGAAGGTTAGTAAATGGCTGGTGTTAAACCAAATATTAAATCTCCTTTAATCAAAAATGATATTGGTGATTGGATCCTCGATGTAAAAAAAATCAGAGAAGATTTCCCTATTCTTTCCAGGAAAGTTTATTGTAAACCTTTAATATATTTAGATAATGCATCCACTTCTCAAAAGCCACGCAGTGTGATAAATGCTCTTACTGAGAACTACGAACAGTATAATTCTAATGTTCATCGTGGTGTTCATGCATTGAGTATGGAAGCTACGGATCAGTACGATAGGGCCCGCGAAAAAATAGCCAATTTTATTGGGGCGCCTAGTCCTGAAAGTATCATCTTTACCCGTAACACAACGGAAGCGATTAATTTGGTTGCATACACTTGGGGTAAAGAAAATATTTCTGATGGGGATGAAATTCTAGTTACAAGAATGGAGCATCACAGCAATCTTGTTCCTTGGCAAAGGCTTGCCAAGGAAAATGGAGCAACGTTAAAATTTATCCCTTTAACAGAGGAAACCACACTTGATTTAACAGACTTGGAGGAGCTAATAACACCACGAACGAAACTTGTGGCTCTTACCCATATGTCTAATGTCCTTGGAACAATAAATCCTATTAATGAGGTAGTATCGGTCGCACATAAAAAAGGAGCTGTAGTTCTGGTAGATGGTGCGCAAAGTGTACCGCATTTACCTATTAATGTGCCTGATACCAACTGTGATTTCTTTGCTATTTCTAGTCTTA
>CAYTFF010000011.1:9509-12514 GCA_964437045.1 uncultured Dehalococcoidia bacterium | reverse complement strand
GTATGGTACGAGCATGCAACCTGGAATGAAGTCCCATATAGGTTTGAAGCAGGTACACCAGATATTGCAGATGCTATAGCATTGGGAGTTGCAGTAGAATATTTGGAATGGCTTGGTATGGATAATATTAGAAGACATGAAATGGAGCTTACCAAATATGCATTGGATGCATTTGAAGAGTTAGAAGAAATCAAGGTATTTGGTCCCAGGGATGTAGCTGTTCGTGGAGGCATTTTGTCATTTCATTCTGAAGCTGTGCATCCTCATGATTTAGGAACTATATTGGACAGGGATGGAATTGCTGTTAGAGCTGGACATCATTGTGCGATGCCTCTTATGAGAAGCTTAGGTTTAATAGCTACAGCTCGAGCTAGTTTCTATGTTTATAATTATGAAGAAGAAATAGATCATTTGGTATCAAGCGTTAAAAAGGCCATTAGGTATTTCGGTGATGGAATTAGAAGCCCTAGATGAACTTTACAGAGATATAATACTTGATCATTACAAAAATCCTCGACATGGGAATGATGTTGATAATCCTGATTTAGAATCCAATGGAAATAATCCATTTTGTGGGGATGAGATATCATTACAGCTTAAATTATCCCAAGGACGAATTGTTAAAATTGGATTTCATGGGCAAGGATGTTCAATAAGCCAAGCGTCAGGTTCAATTATGGCTGGAGCTATCGAAGGAAAATCTTTAGAGGAAGTAAGTGAATTAGCTGATTCTTTTAGAGCGTTGATGAAAGGTAAGGATCTCTTACCCAAAGAATCAGATAGCTTAGGAGAGCTCGAAGCCCTATCAGGCGTCCGTGAATTCCCGATAAGGATAAAATGTGCCCTTTTAGGATGGTCAATTCTGGAAGATGGAATCAAGAAATATAATTCTAATAAGGGCTAACAATATTTTTAAATATTAATTTATCTCTTTATTTAATCTTGTTTTTATTTTTGTGAACACACTCAAAAGCTGTGATCGAGTTAATTTTCCGGTGTTGGTGTTACGAGGGCTCGGATGGTATGAAGCAGTTAGTAAGGGGAGATTATTTCCAAAATCTAAAGTTTCTCCATGTACAAATGCAGCTTTGTTTAAGGTGTTGGATATTTCATCAAAGGCTTTTATACATGCGTTGAAAGCAATATGTCCTAACGCAACGACAAATCTTAATTTAGGTAGATTATTTATCTCAGATATTAAATAAGGTCTACAATTTTGCTGCTCTTTAGCCAATGGTTTATCTGCTGGCGGCACACATCTTATAGCTGTCGACATGTATGTGCCATATAATTTTAGTCCATCTTGTATATTTTCAGAAACAGGTTGATTTGCAAATCCGCTTTCAAAGAGAACTGACATCAGAAATCTCGCTGAAGAATCACCAGTAAAAACTCTTCCTGTGCGATTGCCGCCATGTGCAGCTGGTGCAAGGCCTACAATCATTAATACTGCATCTGGATCTCCAAACCCTGGAATAGGCTTTGCCCAATAATCCCAATTCTTGAATCTAGGACTCTTATTTTGGCCAATTAACTGACGATTTTCTACTAATCTAGGACAAAGTTGGCAAGATATTATGGATGTCCGTAGGGAAGTCAATTTCTTGGAATATTCATTCATGGGGTATTCTGCCAACCAGTATATAATTCATTTATTTTTTCAAGATCATTATCAGTCAGTAACCCAAACTCTAGTCCAGTGAAAGTATTCAGAAGCTGCGAAATTAGGATGAAAATAATTTACTCTTGGAGACCACGTCCAAAAAGAGATTTTTGTAGCAGGCATGAATCTGAATGCTTTATTTAAGATGTGGCGTTGAATGTCCAACAACAATTGTTTTCTTAAATCATAATTTATTTCCCTAGATTGTAAATCAATCAGTTTATCTAATTCTTTGTTTTTATAACCAGCAGTATTAACAACACCTTGACTATGGAAAACTGGAAATAGATAAGAGTTTGGCTTAGTTACTGGTGGTGGAGATCCAATAAAAATAGAATATTCTCCATCCATCCATACATTCTTTGCGAATTCTTGTACGTCTTTAATTATTATATTTGGTTTAAAGCCAAGTTCCTCCAACTGATTGGCCAATGCATAGCCATACGAAATATGTTGATCACTGAAATCTCCAATTGTTATTTCAATTTGAATCGGTAAAGGCAATTTAGTTTCTTCCAACAAACTACGTGCTTCTTCTTTATTGCCAAATATTCTAGTTATCTCGTTTTGAGAGAGTAACCAGTTATGACTGATAACTGGAATACCGATAGATACATATGCCTCTTCAGGTAAAACCTCTTTGTTGAGTTTAAGCGGGTCTATAGCATTAAATAGGGCTGTTCGTAATCGGATATCTTTAAATAAGCCTTGTGTGGTATTGATGGAAAATTCGATTCCTGTCCCATGCTCCTTATATTTTAAAAGAGGTGCATTTGGATGATTTATTTTGAATTTATTCCAATTCTCATAGGAGATTTGTAATATATCAATTAACCCTCCTTTGAAAGAGGCCAAGCGAGTTTGTTGATCTCCGATTATATTAAATGTGAGCTTATCTAAAAATGGTAACCCATGCTCGAAATAATTTTGGTTTTTTTCAAAAACTGTGCCCAGATTAGATTCCGTAGATTTCCATAACCAAGGGCCAGTCCCAATATTTGGACCTTGTGTAAGATCTCCATTTACTTCAATTGCGTCTTTAGGGACTATTTTAGAATGGCCATCTGCTAAAGAAAGAAGGAAATCTGCATCAGGATGAGCAAGTGTTATGTCTAGGGTATTTTCATCAATAACATTTATTTCTAAAATACTTGAAAATAATGCTGAATTAGGATTTTTAGGATTACTAAGACGGTTATAGCTATAAACTACGTCATGAGCTGTCAAAGTACGTCCATAAACAGGAGAGATATTGTGCCAGCGAATACCTGGTCTTAATTTGAATCTGTATATGTAAGGGCTTAATTGGGTCCAATGTTCACATAATTCGCTCTCTAATTTT
>CAYTFF010000011.1:2418-9499 GCA_964437045.1 uncultured Dehalococcoidia bacterium | reverse complement strand
GTGATTTATTATTTTCTCCTGTTTGGAGGCGTAGCATACGACTGTAAACTATCCCTGGCCCCCAACTTATTAATGCTGGAGAAATTTCTGTATGAACATCAAAATGTCTTATATTCTCTCTAGAGGCTAAGTTTAACGTACCACCATATTTGGCATCTTTTATAAAAGTGGATACATTGGCTTCTGCTGATCTGATCGGTGTGGATACTTGAGTTGGTATTGATATAGGATCATTAGAATTTGATCGAGTATCTTGACTACATCCCACGCTGATAATAAAAATGAGCACAGACACTAATTTGAAGATAGATATACCCATTTTAGTAAAGTAGATTTTATTATTTGGACGTTTTTGCAATTCTATTGAACTGACCTATCAATGAGCGAATTTTTGTGAAGGCTCCTATACCCTCACTTGGAAGAAAAATTAGTGCAATAATACTTGGAGGAAGAAACAGGACTAAATGTACTATAACAGCATAACTGAAAGAAGACTCACTTTCCAGACCAAAGATGCTAAGCATATATATCATAACAGCTTCAAATGTTCCAATAGAGCTTGGAGCAGATGGAATAGCTGTAGCAAAAAATATAGTACCGATAACAATTATGGTAGCTGCTAATAGGGAAACTGGTATATTAAGTGAAAGAGCAATAAGCCATACTGTTAATCCAATGATCATCCAATAAATAAGACTAATTAATAGACTCAGCCATAAACGGCTAGGAGAGTTAGTTAAAGAGGCAACTGAACTGATAAAAGATTTTAAGCCAGGTATTTGATTAATCAGAGGAAGATTATTTTGGCTCCATAACATAAACGTAATTAAACTAATGCTTACCAAACCGAAAATTGAAATTCCAATTATGTAAAAACGAAATTCATCCATTTCTGGGATGAAAATAAATCCAATAGTTAAAATCAATATGTTGGCTATTAAATCAAGAACTCTAACCATACCTAAAGTCGCTAAGGCAAAACTACCTCTTACATTATTGTTAACGGTTAAGGCAGTCCATTGTATGGCTTCAGCCGCTATTCTAATAGGCATGAGATTGTTCAATCCTAGGCCTTCATTTTCTACAATAAATAGTCTGTGTACTGAAACATTTTCGTTTAATAATAGTACTTGCCATCTAAAAGCTCGTATATAATTATTAATAAGAAAAACTAGTATAGAAACTAACAATAATGGGATATTTAAGCTCAAAATAGTAACTTTTACTATCGCCCAATTTAGTCCGTTTATCACAAGCCATGTTAGAAGTCCACTTATAATTAATCCTAAGATAATCTTTCCGATTGTGGTCCATATTTGATGTACTCTATCTTGATCTATAATTGGATACATTATAAAAGGTCTTTGGTGTTAGATATTTTGGCTCAAGAGGCGTCTAGGTTTTATTGCTAATAGCAATTACTGTAACTTTAAGAATTATTGTACATCAATTAGTTTAATTTGCAGAGATGGTCTGTCGTATATATGATTCTATTTAGTTGATAATTATATCTTCAATTTTCTATGATTTATTTCTGTAGGGAGTTTTAAAAAGAGTGTTTTCGGATTCTCATGTACATTTAGATCAATATGATATGTCAGAGATTGATGGTGTTATAGATAGAGCTTCAGATGTGGGAGTTTCTTTTATGATATCGGCCGGTACGACTGTTGAATCTTCTAAAAAGTGCATAAAGCTTGCTAACCAATACCCGCAAATCTTTGCAGGCGTTGGTATACATCCCATGGATATTGATAATGAATTTACCAAAGAGACTTATAGAGAATTACAAGAACTTGCATCCACTAATGAAAAAGTAGTGGCGATCAGTGAGATCGGTTTAGACTTTTTACAAGGGATGCCTAGTAAAGAACTGCAATATCATGCGTTTCGGGAGCAGATTAGACTAGCAAGAGAATTAGGCGTAGCAATAATCTTCCATAGTCGGGAAGCTAATGATGAGAGTTTACGTGTTTTACAGGAAGAAAAAGCTTATGAAGTTGGTGTAATAGTCCACTATTTTCAAGGGGATGAAATTACTGCAAAAAAGTGTCTAGAGTTAGATTTCTTTATATCTATAGCTAGGCCTCTTCTTAGGTTGCCTCATCTACAAAAATTAATATCAAAGTTCCCATTGAATAGAATAGTTTTGGAAACTGATTCATTTCCGCAGCCATTTAAAAAGAAAAGGCATCGTTGGACCGAACCAAGGCACATTATTGAAATTGCTTCTAAATTGGCTGATTTAACAGGGCTGTCAATTGAAAAGATAGAAGAATTAACCACACAAAATCTAATTCAGGCATTAGGCAAGAAAGCTAAAGTGATTGAAAAATATGTAGGATCTACCACGTAAATTTATATTTTCTATGGATGAATCTTTAGTTATGGTATTAATCGAAGACTTGTAAGAATATTTGTCAAAGCGATAAAGAAGAAGCTCCAAATGATTATTGTCGTTATTAGAGCTTTAATCATGCCAAACTTTTGGGCACTTGAGGTTGATACCACACCGATTGCTGCCATCCACACCAGGATTATCATCATCATAAGAACACCAAATTGGAAAACTAACAAAAATGATAAAAGAGACGGGATATAAGCAAATCCTAAGTTTCGAACAAGGTCTCCAAAAGAGGCGGAGCCTCTTAGCATAAATCTTCCGATGAGGAAACTTAAACCAGCCCATAGAATCCAGCTAAAGAAGCCTATGGAGGTTGTTATTGGTATAACAACCAGTATATGTAAAGGCTGTTCTGCAATAGCCGGGGTAAAATAAGTTCCTATTCCACTTATTATCCCTGCCATGAAAATAACAATTACACCAAATGCAATTGCCTCACCGTTATGTTCAAAATCTCGAAATCCTTCTGGATCACATAGTATCGCTTTTAAAATCCTAGTCACTTAGCCTCCTGAATTTGTCCCCGGGCAATAATTTTTATATCATGCTGATCTAAAGTTTATTTAAATTATAAGAATATAACCAACAGTTTTAATCATAAGTAATAAATGTTCGACTAAAACTATTGATGTCTTTATAATATGTAATGTATTTGACTAGCGCAAATTATTGGGGCACTTATATAAGGCTTCTAGGTTAATAAAATAAGCTGCAAGGAGAAATATTAATGAAATTTGGAATGGGGATTCCCACTTGTAGAGAAGGAATAACACAGCCTATCAATAGCGTAATGCCTGATGATTTGGCGACTTGGGCAATAGAGGCTGAAAAACTTAATTTTGATGCCTTATGGGGAGATGATTTCCGTGTTCCAAGCCCTGATATGAAGTTGCCTTATGCTGAGCCTCCAAATTGGTATGATGTTTTAATTTCAATGGCGTATATTTCAAGGATTACAAGTAAAATACAAATCGGGACTGGCGTTTTAGTTGCTCCACTTAGAGAGCCAGTCTTATTAGCCAAGCAAGTAGCTACATTGGATAAGTTTGCTAATGGTAGGTTTTTTTTGGGGGTAGGATTAGGTGTTTCTAAGGATGAATTTAAGCTAAGTTATCCAAGGCTAAAAGGATCCAGGAGAGGGGATGTGATGGATGAATGTATAGAGTCTATGGTTTCTCTCCTGAATGAAAACAGATCAAGCTATTCTGGAGATCATTTCGCGTTTGATGATGTTTCAATTTATCCTAGACCAACAAACAAGAAGGTGCCTCTTTATTTTGTTTCATTAGCTACTGATAGTCCTCAGAATCTTAAAAGGTTAGTAAAATGGGGTGATGGAGTTTTAGTTTCTTCTGATCCAAAGGAAGCTAGGCAACGCATAGAGGAAATAAAGATTGCAATGAGCCAAGGAGGCAGAGATATATCTGAATTAGATATAGGTTCTTATGGAACATTAAGTCTTGGACGTTCTACCAAGGAAGCTTTAGATTTGTATCAGGCAAACAGGGTGGCTGATCGAACTAGAACAATGAGTGATGAAGCTATCATTGATAGGCATTATATAGGTACGCCCGCTGAGATCATAGATAAAATTGGGGATCTTAAAGAAGCTGGCATCACCCAAATAGTTGTGAACACATTCCCTTTGGATCATATGGATGAAAGGTTAGAGCACCTCCACATGTACGGTGAAGAAGTTTTAACCGCTTTTAAATAACCCTAACTAGATCATCTTATTTATTCGATTGGGTTTCTTGTGGAGGTTTGGCTTGTGTTAGGATTATAGATCCAAAAATAAACAGACCAATGATTACTGTAAAGGTTGGTCTATAGCTTCCTGTAGCGTCAAATATCATGCCAGCCATTAATGGGCCCACAAAAAAAGATATTAAAGAAGCCAAAGTTATGAGGCCTTGTATACTCCCGTAGTGCTTCATTCCAAATGTATCTTGGACTATAAGGCTTATCAGAGGACCAAGACCACCATAAGTCATACCATATATTGAAATAAAGAACCAAATATAAGCTGATTTTGGTTCTGTAACAAGTACTATTAGTGATAGTGCCTGACCTATTAGGCTTGATACTACAACAAATCTTACTTGGATTCTTTCTGCAAGGTAGCCAAAAATAAGCTTACCAAACATTGCAAAAGCGGCAGTTAAACTTAAAATTAATGAAGCCCTTGTTAGGGTATAGCCTTCATTATTGAGATGAGGAACTATTTGAGTAAGAACAGTACTAAAAGTAAATGTTCCAGCTATTAAACCAATAGCTATCGCATAAAAGGCACGTGTTTTTAATGCTTCCTTTACAGTTAATGAAATACCGGGACTCTTTAATTGGTGGATATTTTGACTATCTAAGTTAGATGATATGATTTCTTCGTGGTTTTCTTCCTTTATTTGTTGTGGAGTATCAGAAATAAATATAAAAACGAGTAACATTAAGAATAACCCCATAAATCCAAATGTTGCGTAAGTCCATTGCCATCCAACAATTTGCACAAGAAAGGCAGCTGTAGGCGCCAAAATAAGGCCTCCAACACTATTACCTATCGATGTTATACCCATAATTCGCCCACGGATTCTTGGAAACCATGTTGCAATTAGCTTCCCTTGATTTAAAAAGACAGCGCCTGGAAAGGATACAAATTGCAAAGCACTTAGGCTATACCAATGCCATGATTGGGTCATAAAAGGTCTAAATAAAAAACTCACATTGAAGAAAAAAATAGACACTATCATTGTTCGTCTAGCACCATATTTGTCAATTAAACGTCCTATAAATGGTGCACATATATTGGAGACACCCATAAATGATAAGGACAAATTAATTTGAGTTCGTGTCCATCCCATGTCACGTTCTAGGGGTTCAACAAATGCCCCGAAAGCGTATTGAGATACTCCAATAATAAGACCGCCTGTGACAAATAGTGTAGCAATAATAAGCCAACCTTTGCGCACGTAAGGAGACAAGAAATTATTGTTCAGTGTGGAAATAGAATTAACCCTTTCACTTATATAATTTATAGTTGGATTACAAATACCAGAATATAGCCAAGACAGTATACAGTACCATTTAGCCTAACTTCTAGCAGTTTAAAATACAGTTCAATAAATCAACGTTGACGGCCAAATGAACGACTGCTACTATGCGGCTGTCTAACTGGGAAATTATTAATTATTTGGAGGTAAAAATGCCTAAAGCTAAAATTGAATATCCACCACTGATCAAATTTGTTAAGGGAGCCCTGGATACTCCTCTTGAAAAAGTTGATAATCCTGCTGGCGGAGTTGATGCAAATTGGCAACAAGTTGATCTGGTCAGCCCTCCAGAAACAAATATCGTTACCGTTGCTGGGCTAGCTGAGCACACTGATATGAGTATGTTTGAACATCAATTTTGGTATCATCAGCTTGCTCTTATTCTTGAAGGAGAGATGTTGATACAGGATTTAGACACAGGTGATCTATACAGGGCACAAAAAGGAGACCTTTTCTATTGGGCACCTGGTCTGCATGTTATGATCGGAGGCAAATTCAAGGCTTATTACGTAAAAACACCTGTTCCTCTACGCTGGTTCAGATCTCCTGACGGTAAAAAGAATGAGGTAGTTACTCAATGGATGGAAAACGAAATTGTAATGCCAGGTTCCCCGCCTGTTGAGAAAAGAACAGAAAAAATGCAACGAGCAGATTAAAGTGGTCGGGGTGCCCGGATTCGAACCGGGGGCCCCCTGCACCCCATGCAGGTGCGCTACCAAGCTGCGCCACACCCCGAGTGGATGGTAGAATAGCATACCTAAAACACCGCTTCAATATGCTGATATCACTTAGATGATAGTATTGACATTTTACTAGAGAAATGGTAAAAATTCGTGTATTATGTGTATTATATTGGGTAGTTAAATATATGATTTTATTATCGATAATTTGCAGACTGATAATTGTCGATAGAAGACATAAGGCATAAAAGGAGAATTTTAAGGAAATGATTAATGTAGGAAAACCAACACTGATAAAAATGGGGTTTTTGTTGGGAGGGTTAGTGGCTATATTAGCTGTGTCTGTTGCTTGCTCTTCTGATTCACCAACTCCCGCAGCAGCACCAGCGCAACCAGCAGCAGCAGCAGCTCCAGCAGCTGCAGAACAAGCTCCTGTAGTAATTGTTCCTGGAGCTCCTACTGCGATTCCAGCAAGGGCTACAGCAACGAGGGTAGTACCAACAGCTACTCCGGTAGCTAAAGGTGGACCTAAGTATGGAGGAATCCTACGTAACGCTAAGCCTCTGGGACGGCTAGATAGCTTGGACGGTCATATAAACCGCCGTTATGAAGGCTTGGAAGCTATGTTCGCCATATATAATAATATTGTCCAAATTGCGCCCGATGGAACGATTGCTCCAGATCTGGCGAAATCATGGGAGATATCAGATGATGGTATGTCCATTACATTTAACCTTCAATCTGGTGTGAAATTCCATGATGGTACTTCTATGGATGCTTCATCTCTGAAGTGGAATATAGAAAGAATATTAGATCCCGAGGCTGGTTCATCTCAAAGAGGTGTAATTGGTCCTTATATCGCCAATGCTGAAGTTATAGACAAAAATACATTTAAACTAAATTTGAGCGAACCTTTTAGACCTCTCTTAGCTGTATTAGGAGAGCGTTCT
>CAYTFF010000011.1:1199-2408 GCA_964437045.1 uncultured Dehalococcoidia bacterium | reverse complement strand
AACATGGCCATTTAAATTAACGCAGGGGGACCCAAAGGGAGATATATACCTAGAAAAGAACGATAATTACTGGGAGAGTGGTAAGCCCTATTTAGACGGCATGCATTTCCAGAATTTAACCGATCCCGATGTCAGACTTGCTATGATCCGGACAGGTGAGACTGATGTGATGCATGAAGTAGAACCAACTCAGATAGCCTTAGTAGAAAATGACCCGACTATACAAATTAGGGAATTCTCTGGTGGTCAAACCTGGGGTTTCAGATTTGTGATTCAGCCACCCTACGATAATGTAGCACTCCGACAGGCACTAGCTTATGCCACTGATAGGGTAACCTTTAATCAGGTCTTTTATGAAGGTAGAGCTCGTGATGCTTATGTAGCTGGTACCATGAGTTGGGAGTATAATCCTGACTTAAAGCCGATGAAGTATGATGTTGCAAAGGCTAAAGCGAAATTCGCTGAAGCTGGCTATTCGAGTAGCTCTACTTTACCACTTTGGTGTAGGGGTAATAATATAGAGCTTCTTAGGTGTGAGCTTTACCAGGCGGCACTGTTAGAATCAGGCATTAATATGGAACTAATAACTTTACCTTCGTCAGATTGGTGGATAAGTTTCCGTCCAGATTATAAGGATCGAAACCTATTTGGAATGTACTGGTTCAATCCTCGTGGAGACCCCCATCAGAGCCCACAGCGAGTTTTCCATACAAATGGAGGCTCTAATAGGATGGACTACTCAAATGCAGAGGTAGATAGTTTGATTAATGAGGCAGCGAAGATATATGACATTGCCAAAGCAAAGTCCATGTATGATCGCATGAATGAAATCATTGCTCAAGAGGACCCAGCTATGGTCTTCACAAGCAACCCAATTGCCTATACGTTGCTGGGTTCGCATGTTAAAAACTTTGAGTTTGTTCCAGATTATTTCCCAAGAGTTCGAGAGCTCTGGATGGAAAAATAGATAGAATGTAGATCCATTTTTGTTGAGGCGGCCATTATAAATAGGCCGCCTCAACTTTGTATAGGCAGAGTTAATAAATTAGGCTAGTTAAAAATAATTAAAGGGTGAATATAATGAGATTTGCCGTATCAGAATCAAATGCACTAAGGACAAATTCACCTGCCCCTTAACAAGATTTTAACGGAACCTTAATGGACAACACATCCGTTAAACAGGGTATTAATAAAACTTTTTTGTGTTTC
>CAYTFF010000011.1:0-1189 GCA_964437045.1 uncultured Dehalococcoidia bacterium | reverse complement strand
GATTTGCTGTAGGTATGGGTCGTAACCTTAGAATAGACGAAGTTGCTGACCATATCAGATTAGCTGAAAAGGCGGGTTTTGATTATTTAACATTTGTAGACATTCCTCTCCTCAATAGGGATGTGTATGTAATGATGGGTATTGCTGCCCTTAACACTAAACACATTCTTATAGGACACGGAGTCACAGATCCTTATACATGGCATCCATCCGTTATTGCTAATTCCACAGCAACTGTTAATGAAATGTCTGGAGGGCGCACCTTTGTTGGAATAGGAGTTGGAGGTTTATGGGGTAAAGTAATGAATCCTCAACCATTGAAGGATTTTAGGCAGGTGGTGAATTTTATTAGAGAATATTCCTCTGGTAATCCAGCAGAATGGAAAGGTGCAACAATGCATTCTGAATGGATTAAAAATCCAATGAGAATTTATATGGCTTGTGGTGGGCCTAAATCATTGCAACTAGGAGGTGAAATTGCTGATGGAGTTATTTTAACTAGCAACGCTGATCCAGTTACAATGAAATGGCGTCTTGAACAAATAGAGAAGGGAGCAGATAAAGCAGGTCGTGATCCTAACGATATAGATGTATGGGCTAGAGGAATGATATATGTCACGGATAAAAATGACGATCAGAAGGCTAGACAACAGGTTTGCGGATATGCTGTGAACGGAGCTATAGAAGTAATTCGTCTTTTAAATAGAAAGAGTCCTGAGGTTGAAGAACTTCGGAAAAGAATGGAAAAAGCTGCCCCTGGATTAATTGATCAGTGTCAAAAAGTTTATGATGCCTTTGATCCTAAGTGGTTAGAACATGTTGATGCCCCCGCCGCTAATCTCATTACTGATGACATACTTAGAGCTCAGCAGTTTCTAGGTAAACCAGAAGATATATGTGAACATATAGAACAGCTTAGACAAATTGGTATTAAAACAATTGGAACTGTTACATATACTATTACAGATAAAAAGGGCATGATGGAGCAAATTTCAAGGAAAATTATGCCGCATTTCAGGAATTGAATTTAAATAATAGGAGCAATTACTATGAGAATGGAATTCACAGTAGGAATGGGCAGAGATGAAAGCGCTTTGGATATTGCAGAGCTTGCGCGTACCGCAGAGGATGCGGGATTTGCTAATCTTACATTTGTTGACCAACCTAACATGTCTAGGGATGTTTTTGT
>CAYTFF010000010.1:11732-18231 GCA_964437045.1 uncultured Dehalococcoidia bacterium | reverse complement strand
TTCCTGTCTCGTTAGCCAATCTGGATTCCCTCCCATTGTTAATCAATCTTATTTATTATATGCGAGCTAATTTTGATGGTCAACGAGATCTATCTGATAGATTCTATAACTTTTTGTGCGGCTTTGTAATTTCTCAACCCATTGTTGAGTATTGGTGGTATTAGATAAAATTTATTTACACCATGTTTAGCTAGTTTATGTAGCCATTCAATAGCTATATCAGTACCATCACGTCCATTTTCTAGATCTCTGTTTATTGACCTGGGGACATTCCCAAATGTAACAGAACTTTGTGTACTCAATATTTGTAATCCATAAAAAATCGGGGTTTCTATTTCATTATTTGCAGTTGCTTTGTATAATTCTTTGAAATCATCAATTATTTGGATATCATAAACTGGTTGAGCCAAGAAAAAATCAGTTCCTGCTACAACTTTTTTGAGTACTAATTTAGCTTCTGTTTGAATCCCTTTATTAAGGTCAAAAGTAGCACCAACACAAAAATTTGTTGGTGTCTCTAACCTGAAATTCTTATAATCAAAACCTTGATTCATTGACTGGATAGATTTTATTAACTTGGTTGGAGTTATGTCATAAACTTCCTTAAAAATATGCGGTTCATTTTTGTAATATTTATCGCCTTTGACAACTACTACATTTTGTAACCCTAAAATTTGAGCCCCTAGAAGTGAACTTTGAAGTGCTAGTTTATTCATGTCTCTGGTGGCAATATTGAATATTACATTCCTATCTGTTTCTTTATTTATAACATACGCAGTTACACTTGATGAAACTCGTGCTGATTTTCCAGGTGAATAAGGGATACATATAAAATCAGCATCAATTTTGGCTAATTGAGCTATAAAATCAATATTAATGTTACGTGGAGGAGAAAAATCGCAGGCAATGATTATCTGATTATTCCGTTTTTTACATATTTCAGTAACAGTTACCATCTTAATAATCTTCTAAACTCTCAATAGAACAACTAAGATGAAGGAAAGTACCTGATTGAGGTTACATTACATAAAATTATGTAGAATAACTCAATCGAAACGAAGGATTAAGGTTACTTCCATCCCACAACGCCCTCTTCACTGGGTATTAAAGAAACTCTATGCCCAGTGGGGCACTTGAAACGTTCTTCCTTTATCTCTTTCCGATGCCCTGACATTGATGCTTGCTCCATTCTAACTCCACAGAATGGACAGTTCAAAGCAAAGGTCACTCGGTTTTTAATTCTTACAACCTTAACAATGGTTAGTATTTCTGCGAGGCATTCAGATTCACCTTTATATCTCAATATATACTCAGTACCCTTATTGAGAATACTGGTACTTTTGGAAGTTGTTCTTTGGGGTGGGGAGAAATAGTCTACATAGCCACATTGAAGACAACCAGGTTCTTCATAACCCCAATGAATGAATCCTGAACACCTGGGGCATTTGTTACGAGATCTTACAGGTGCTTCTAATACTTTTTCTTGGGGTATTTTTGCTTCCAGCATTTTTGGGTCCCCTCCAAAGTTGTAAATTCCCCCTCTCCCTAATTAGATTAGTTAAGATTAACTAATCTAACTGTCTCTTATCCTTATCCAGAAAATATTTTTTACACTTTCTAATATAATTTCAATCCTTTGTCAACCCTTTTTTTGTGTTAAATTTTGGATAATCATAAAAATTCTAGGTTGGTGATAGTTTTGCGTAGGCGTGGTATTAATATATTAGTAAATTACAATATTAATATATTACTTTAAAAATTATCGTTTGAAAGATATTCATTTTTTAGTTTTTGTTTAAATATTATTAGAGTAATTTGAAAGGGAATTGACAATTTTATTGACTTTCACAGGTTTGTTAGTAAAGAATTGAAACATAAACGGTGGCTTAAACTTAAGGAGGTCAGAAATAGGTAGTCTTTTTGTGGTAGGGACACCAATTGGTAACTTAGAAGATATAACGATTAGGGCTTTGGCTGTTCTTAACAATGTTCAGTTGATAGCAGCAGAAGACACTCGGACTACGAAGAAATTGCTCAATCGATATAAGATAAATACCCCTGTAACCAGTTTCCATGAGCATAATAAACAGAAAAAAAGTTATGTACTAATGGAGAAGTTAATAGAACAAGATATTGCGTTGGTTTCTGATGCTGGAATGCCAACGATTAGCGATCCTGGGCAAGAGTTGATTTTGCAGGCTATAGAGCAAGGTATACCTGTTATCCCTATACCAGGTCCATCAGCGGTACTAACAGCATTGGTTGTATCTGGGTTATTGACTAATGGATTTCTTTTTGTAGGATTTTTACCGAGGAAAAATGCCCGAAGAAAAGAGATCTTATCAAATATAGTGAAACAGGAAAAATCAATAATTATTTTTGAAGCTCCACATAGACTTATTAAAACCTTAAATGATTTGAATGATATATTTGGTAATCGTAAAATTGCTATAGGTAGAGAAATGACAAAGATACATGAAGAAATATTTAGAGGGAATTTGACGGATGCCATAGATCATTTTATAGAACCAAGGGGTGAATTTACCTTAGTTATAGATGGATTTAAGCAATATGAGATCGAAAATGTTGATGAAGATCCAAATCTAATAAGATTGGCAAAAATTTTTAGAGAGAATGGGTATTCAGCTAAAGAAGCTATTCCTTTATTGCTTCAATTTATCCCGGTAAGTAGGAAAAAAGCCTATGATACTTGGATTAAATCTAAGAATGCTTAGATAATGTCCCGTCCCTAAATTAAGTATGTTAAAATATTCTCTAGTTGGTTAAGTTAGATATATGCTGTCTTAATGATTTTTTGATGTTATAGATTCGGCTATATTTCTATTGCCATTCCATAATCTAAGTATCTTGACTTTTAAATTTGGGTGATTAATGTCTGAAAGAATACTTGTTGCTGTAGCGTGGCCTTATGCTAATGGATCAATTCATCTTGGGCATTTGGCTGGTGCTAACCTTCCTGCTGATATATTTGCAAAATATCATAGACTAAAGGGAAATAATGTTCTTATGGTATCTGGGAGTGATCAACATGGAACTCCAATTACTCTTCGAGCTGAACAAGAAGGTGTTAAGCCAAAAGCAATAGTTGATAAATATCATCAAGAGTTTCTTGATTGCTGGAAAGGAATGGGTATAGACTTTGATATTTTTACATCTACCAGCACAAATAATCATAAAACAGTAGTTCAAGATCTTTTCCTTAAACTGTATAACAAAGGTTACATTTACAAGGCAGTTATGAAATCTCCTTATTGTCATGAATGCAAAAGATTTTTAGCTGATCGGTATGTTAAGGGAACTTGCCCGCATTGCGGGTATGATGATGCAAGGGGTGATCAATGTGATAAATGTGGACGAACCTTAGATCCGAAGGAACTTATTGGACTTTCTTGTCGTATTTCAAATACTTCCCCTGTAATCCTTGATACCGAGCATTTCTTTTTGAAGTTGAGTGCTTTCCAGGATAAACTTTCAAAATGGGTGAGCCAACAGAAGCATTGGCGGCCAAACGTATTAAATTTCACAAAAAGTTATTTGAAATTAGGATTAAAAGATCGGGCAATAACAAGAGACCTAGAATGGGGAATTTCAATACCATTGGATGGTTACGAGAATAAAACTATTTACGTTTGGTTTGAAGCTGTTATTGGATATTTATCGTCTACTAAGGAATGGGCTAAGGACATAGGTATAGAAGAAGGTTGGGAGGATTTTTGGCTAAATACATGTAAGACATATTATTTTATGGGTAAAGATAATATCCCATTTCACACAATAATATGGCCTGCGATGCTGATGGGTTATGGTAATTTAAATCTTCCATATGATGTTCCAGCCAACGAATTCTTGAATTTACAGGGTAGTCAACTTTCAACAAGCCGTAATTGGGCAGTTTGGGTGTTAGATTATTTGAAGCGATATGATCCTGATCCTCTTAGGTATGTTCTAACAGCCACTATGCCAGAGAGAGGTGATTCTGATTTTTCTTGGGATGAATATGTTAGGCGGAATAATGATGAGCTATTAGCTACATTTGGGAATTTAGTTCATAGGGTTTTGACTTTGACATATAAACATTATGATGGGAAAGTACCGGATGTCGGAAAACTTGAACAGGATGACCAGATACTCCTTGATCAGGCAAAACAATGTCTTGAAGAAGTGGCTCAAAATCTCGAAAATTGTAACTTTAAGAAAGGTCTCTCGGTAGCAATGACAATGGCTCAGATGGCTAACCGCTATTTAGAGGTCAAATCACCATGGAAAACTGTTAAAGAAAATCGGATAATTGCTGCTACTACTTTATGGGTTTCTTTAAATGTTATTAATTGTCTGAAAGTGGCTTTATACCCTTATTTGCCATTCACTTCGAAAAAAATTCATAAGCTTCTTGGGTTACAAGGAAATTTAGAAGATCAAGGATGGTATTGGGATTCCAGTATATTTAAGCCTGGTCAACCATTGCCTTCACCAAAACCTTTATTTGTAAAATTAGATGAAGATATTATTCAAACAGAAATTGAGAGAATGAAATCGGAAGGAATCTGATCCAGAAAGCCCAGGAGGAGTCTTAATGAATATAGCTTCTATTTATTCGCCAATAAAGGATCAGATGGCTCGTATTGAGGAGAAAATTGTTCAAATTGGACAGACCCCAACTGCTGGGTTAAATGAGATTTTACATTATGTATTGAATATTTCTGGAAAAAGGTTGAGGCCAGCAGTTGCTTTATTAACCTCTCAAATTGTTCCCAATAAAGACTATGAAAAACCTGTTCTTATGGCTACTGCCATAGAATTACTCCATATTGCTACCTTAATACATGATGATACGGTTGATAATTCCGATACACGTCATGGAAAGGCTACTATTGGGAGTATCTGGGGTAAAGATGTAGCAGTTCTACTAGGCGATTACGTCTTTGCTGCCTCTACAACTTTCGTAAGTGAGACTGGTAATATTAGAGTAATCAGTAGATTTTCTGAGACTCTTAAAGAGTTGTCCGAAGGTGAAATTCATGAAAGATTGACTTCTTTTGATTTAGAACAAACCAGGGATGATTATTGGAGACGGATATATAACAAGACGGCTTCTCTTTTTTCTACAGCTGCTCAGTCTGGGGCCATATTATCTGGTTTGAATGAAGAATATATTAATGCCTTGAAATGTTATGGTAAAAATTTAGGTATTGCCTTCCAAATTGTTGATGATATTCTAGATTTCGAAGGAACTGAGGAAGAAATTGGGAAACCTGTAGGGGCTGATTTAATTCACGGTACGCTTACTCTTCCAAGTATTATTTTACTAGAACGCTATCCAAAAAATAATCCTATTCAGGACATTTTTAATGGAGTTAATCCAGAAGAGAATTTAAAAATCGCCTTAGATCAAATTCGTAGCTCTTCAATAATTCAGGAGTCATACACAATAGCTGAAGAGTTTATTACGAAGGCTAATAAAGCTCTGAAAAAATTGCCTCCTGGAGTAAGCAAAAATTCTCTTTTGGATCTGTTAGATTATGTATTGCATAGGAATAGCTAATTGGTCTTATTTCTCAAATACTATTTCTCCACCAATGATAGTCATTAATACTTGAATTTCCTTCAGATTTTCAATTGGTAGGCTAGTAGGATTGTTACCAAGAAGTACTAGATCAGCAAGTTTTCCAGGTTCAATTGATCCTTTAATTTCTTCCTCCATTGCTACATAAGCTCCGTTTTTAGTGTGCATCACCAGTGCTTCTAGTGGAGATAAAGCCTCTAATTGTCCCAATGGGGCACCATTTTTAGTTCGACGTGTTACTGCCCCATAAATACCAATTATTGGATCTATTGGTGCTACAGGAGCATCTGATCCACTTGCTACTAATATTCCAGACCTTATTAGAGATTTAAGAGGGTAAACAGAGGTTTGCTTTGACCCGGAAATTTGTTTTAAGTATTGATCTCCATTGTAATATATGAAACTTGGTTGAGTTACAACTGCTATGCCCGAAGCTTTTATTTTTGCAATCAATCTTGGCGTAGGTTCAAAACAATGTTCTATTCGATGGACAAAATGTTCTCGGTTATTTGGGTAGTTATTTATAACACATATAGCGTCCTCAATTGAGGTAGTTTCAATAGCATGTAAAGCTAAAGGAAGCTTACTTTGGCTTGCTAGTTCCACAATCTGGTGTAATTCCTCTACTGAAGGTTGGGAAGCTCCGGTTGTTTGACTTATAATTATTTTTGTATGGCCTAAAGGGATATCCCCATTTATTGAACCAAACCTCAATTTCCTATTATTTGTTGTTCCTAAGGATTAGAATTAGGTACCGGTTCCCTGATGTCCGAATTATTGCATGATCTTTTACCCCACCATTCCATCGGTTGCTTATCAGGACCCACTTTTGCTGTGGAAGCCATTCAAAGAATGCCAACCGCTGCAACAATTGCCTTCAAAGAAATAGAAATTGCCCTTGGTCTAGCCAAAATA
>CAYTFF010000010.1:0-11722 GCA_964437045.1 uncultured Dehalococcoidia bacterium | reverse complement strand
ATAGTTATACGTGGGAAAAATAAACCATCATTTCTAATATTCCTGAATCGTGACCAATTCTCTAGGTTGTTTGATATCGTAGCATCCTGTACAGAAGTTATACCTTTAGAAATTAAACTCCTGTTTGCCTTAGCTATTCCACTTAGCATTTCAGTTTTTGAAATTTTTGGAATTAATTTCTCAATATTGGTTTCCATTTCAAAAAGTAGTCCAGTAGGTTCTCCTGTCTCCCAATTTCTATCGATGATTCCATTAGGTGGATCTGGAGTGTCTTTAGTGATATTAATTTCTCGCTATTTAAAACACAAGCATGTCCAGAGCGGTGATTTAGTTTGATGGGGTGGTTAGGGGCTACTTCATCCAGATCCCAACGGTTAGGATGTCGTCTTTCCTTTAGATAAAATTCATTATACCCAGTCCCTCTAATCCATTGCCATTGATCAATTGCATTCAACTTTTGTTTGATAGCTATCTTTATTTCTGCAATTGAATCTATATTTTTAGGGGTACAGTCAATTGAAACTAAACTTGATGAATACCCAAATATATGCATATGCGCATCAATAAATCCTGGAATTAATGTATATCCCTGACAGTTTAATGAACGAATATTAGGTAATCCAAGATGGTTTAAATTGTTTAATGAACCAACATTAAGAATCTTGCCATCTTTGATAGACACAAAATCAGCAATCGGATCCTTGGGATTTAATGTGATTACTTTCGCGTTATATAGTATTAGATCTGGTGTAGTATCTTTTGACATTCATTCACATCATATTGCAAATTTTAGATTATTGCTTAACGATAAATGACCATTATATGTGCCAAATCTTGATTGACTAAGAAAGTAAAGACTCTAATAATGTAGTCTGTATCATCTGGTGTGGTTTTGGTGTTGTCAATAAATGAGTGTAAGAATAACTGGTGGTTTAGTTAAAGCACGTAAGCTTCCTCCATTGAGTGGGGTGCGAGTCAGACCGACCTCTGAGAGAGTTCGAGGTGCTATGTTTTCTATGATAGGCAGTTCTGAAATTAAAGGTAAATATATACTTGATTTGTATTCTGGCACAGGAGCTTTGGGAATTGAAGCTTTAAGTCGAGGGGCAAGATATGTGGACTTTGTTGAAAAAGAAGGTAGGCAATGTCGGATGATTCGAAGTGCTATAGATGATTTTGGATTCTCAGACCAGGTTCATATATATCAAGGCACGGTTGAAAAAATACTGAAATTATCAAAAGAAAAGTATGAAATAATATTTATGGATCCCCCATACGAATCACAGGAAATTGATTTGGCAATGAATTTGATTCATCAAAATAGTTTATTGGAAGTTAATGGATTGGTTGTTGTTGAACATTCTAGTAGAGATAATTTGGATACTAAATATGGGCAATTGAAAATGTCTAAAAATAGAAATTATGGTGATACAGCTGTTTCAATTTTTAAACCGGAGAAAATATGACGAAAGCCGTTTATCCAGGTAGCTTTGATCCTCCTACAAATGGGCATCTAGATGTTGTTAGTAGGGCATCTGCTCTGTTTGATGAACTTGTTATTGGAGTTTATGATGCTCCACCTAAGAATGTCTTATTTACTACCAAGGAGAGAGTAAATTTATTTGAGGAAGCTGTGGCTAATCTTACTAACGTTCAGGTGAGGCCTTTTAAGGGCTTAGTGGTAGATTTTTGTCATGAGGTAAAAGCATCAGTGATGGTAAGAGGTCTAAGAGCTGGCTATGATTTTGAATATGAGTTTGAAATGGCATTAATGAATAGAAAACTTGCACCAGATGTGGAAATGGTGGCATTAATGAGTTCCTTGGAGTATCAATTTGTTAGTTCAAGCCGAATAAAGGAAGTTGCGCGTCTTGGAGGTAATATAGCAGGGTTAGTTCCAGAAAATGTGGCATCTTCTCTTGCAATAAAATTAAGTTCTAGTTTATAGGTAAGCCAACCAAAGGGGGCAACATTGGATATTGAAGCTATAATTCAGAAACTTCAGAATATAATAAACGATAGTGGCAAAGTTCCTGGTACTCAACGTCTTATTTTAGAGAAAACCCAACTTGAAGGTTTCTTAGAGGATCTAAAAACTTCGTTACCAGGTGAGATAAGAGAGGCATCAGAAATTCTTAGGCAGAGAGAAAGCATTATAAGCCAGTCTAATTTAGAGGCTGATCGAATCAGGAATACTGCACAAGAAGAGGCTGAAACTGTAAAATCTTCAGCTGAGGATGAATCTAAAACCTTGCTGGCAGACTCAGAGGTACTTAAGAATGCTGAAAAAAAGGGTGAAGGAATCATTAATGACGCTCAACGTGAAGCTAACAATATTATTCAAGATGCCCAGAGGCGTGCTCAGCGTACTGTTGATGAAGCCGAAAAAGTCTCAGAGAATAGTAGATCTGGTGCTGATCAATACGCCAGAGAGGCACTTTTTAATCTAGAAGAACGCCTATCTGATGTACTTAATCAGGTTCGTAAAGGCTTAGATATTTTGGATGCTACCAAATCACAAGTAAAGTAATGATTAAAATAATCTGAGTAAAAATTAGGTTCTTAGCAAATTCTATGGGTATTCTTTTCTGTTCGTAATACCTTAACATTTTTGTTGTTGTATAATTGCAAAATATTTCCGAGAGGTTATGGTGTTACTCTCCTTATGAATTTGACTAGAAATATGTTTGATGAAGAGCCTAAACCGTTGCTTTTATTAGTGGATGGTAATGCTTTGGTTCATCGGGCATGGCATGCTATCCAAAGGCCACTTAATTTAAGTTCCAGCGGTGAAGATGTTAGGGGAGTGTTTGGTTTTATAAATACTTTTCTAAGGGTGATATCCGATTGGAATCCTACTCATTGTGCTATTGCATTTGATCTACCAGGGCCGACTTTTCGACATAAGATTTACGATGGGTAAGAAAAGTAATTGATACCTTTAAAATCCCCGTTTTCCAATTAGAAGGGTATGAGGCAGATGATGTTTTGGCAACCTTGTCAAAAGTTGCTAGTAAAAATGCTTTGGACACTCTAATATTAACCGGAGATACCGATACATTACAGCTTGTATCAGAATCTGTTCGAGTTCTTTTACAACATAGAATACAAGAAAAGAAGGTATTTGATATTAATGCTGTGAAAGATAAATTTGGAGGGCTTTCTCCTAATTATCAAACATATATAAAAGCTCTTTTAGGGGATGTTTCAGATAATGTTCCAGGTGTTCCAGGTGTTGGTCAAAAAACAGCTATAAAGCTTATACAGGCTTTTGGTACAATTGATGAATTATATAATAATATTGATAGTGTTTCGCCACCACGGATTAAACAGTCCCTTTTAGATAACAGAGACCAAACTTATCAGGGATTAGAACTTGTTACTCTTATTGATAACTTACCAATTGATTTTAATTTCGAAAGTGCAAGATGTTGGCAATTTGATCGTGGAGAAGTTGTAAATCTTTTTAGAGAGCTTGAATTTTTTACTGTAGTACAAAGGATACCTTATCCATATGTTACAGATATTAAAGAAAAACCATTTGATACGCCTATGGTCAGCACGTTGAAACCTGATTATGAGGAAGTTATAGAGTATGAAGAGTTACAGATTTTAATAACCAAGCTAAACAATGCCCAAGGATTTGCTTTTGATACTGAAACTACAGGTAAAGATCCTATGAATTCAAAATTAGTAGGAATTTCAGTTTCAAATCATGCTGGTAAAGGTTGGTATATCCCTGTTGGACATGAAGAGGGGCAACAATTATCCCTACAGCAAGTATTGGGTAACCTCAAGCCATTACTAGAAGATCCCAATATCCCCAAAGTGGCACATAATGCCAATTATGACATGATGATTCTTGAAAATCATGGTGTCCAAATTAAGAACATAACCTTTGATACCATGATTGCGGCTTTTTTATTAGGCAGAAAAGCCTTTGGACTTAAGGCCTTGGCTTTGGATTATTTAACTGAAGAAATGACACCAATAACTGATCTTATAGGGAATGGTAAGACACAAATAACAATGGCACAGGTACCAATTGAAAAAGCCGCTCAGTATGCTTGTGCAGATGCAGACTTTACATGGCGTTTAAAGGGTTTACTAGAAATACAATTAGAAGAGAAAGGGCTTTCTGATTTATTTTTTAAAGTTGAAATTCCTCTTATCCCCATAATTGTTGCTATGCAGATTAATGGGCTATCGCTCGATGTTCAATTGCTCAGGAATCTTTCAAACGAATTAAGTACAATTATGTCTAATATAGAATATGCTATTTATCAATTAATAGGACATCAGTTTAATATAAACTCTTCTCAACAACTTGGGCATGTTTTGTTCAAAGAATTAAAGTTACCTCCAACCAAGCGAACAAAAACTGGATATTCTACAGATGCTTCTTCATTAGATAGTCTTAAATTACTAGTAAATACTGGGGAAACAGAAAATGTTAGTCCAGTTGCTAATGAAGTACTAGATTTGGTGATGGAGTATAGGCAAAATGCAAAAATAAAATCTACGTATTCAGATGCCTTGCCTGCCCTAGTCAATGAAAATACAGGCAGAGTTCACACTAGTTATAATCAGATTGGAGCTGCTACCGGCCGTGTTTCTAGCAATCGCCCCAATGTTCAAAATATTCCTATTAGGACTGAATTAGGGCGCAAAGTGCGGCAAGCCTTTACAGTCAGCGATACTAACGAGTTGATTTTGTTAGCAGCAGATTACTCTCAAATTGAGTTAAGAGTATTAGCCCACCTTTCTAAAGATGAAAGTTTAATAGGTGCGTTTTTGGAAGGGGAAGATATTCATGCTGCTACAGCATCACAAATGTTTGAGGTTGATAGATCTAATGTAACTGCAGAAATGAGAAGGATAGCCAAAGTACTTAATTTTGGCGTTATATATGGTTTAAGTCCATTTGGTATATCACAACAAACTGGAATAAGCCCACAGAAAGGGAAGGATTTTATTGACACCTATTTTGGGAAATATCCGGGTATAAAAGCATACATAGAATTGATTAAAGAAAAGATAAGACAGGATGGATATGTAGAAACTATATTAGGTCGTCGGAGAGAAGTTCCAGAGATTAGGTCATCCAATTATCAAGTTCGTCAAGCCGCTGAACGTATGGCGGTTAATATGCCGATTCAAGGTTCTGCTGCGGATATATTGAAGTTAGCAATGATTAATATACAGTCTAGAATGGAAAAATTATCTCTTAAAACCATTATGATATTACAAGTCCATGATGAACTTATTTTCGAAGTTCCAAACAACGAATTAGAACGTATGAAATCTATTATACTGGAATTAATGCCGTCGGCTATGAAGTTAGAAGTTCCATTGGAAGTTGAGATAAAAACAGGCTTAACATGGGGTGAGATGGATTAAATAAAAGTTCTTTTTATAATTATTTAAACTAAAAATTCAGCTGTCACCCTGCTCTATTATTTCACTTATGCTGGCAGCATCCATTTTTGATCTTGTTGCTAATCTTGGTACTAATTTCAGCCATTGAGGTTCTTTAGAAAATATCTCTTTGAAAAGAATCAATGACTTTTTTTTGTTTCCCTTACCATATAGACCCAAAGCTAGATAAAACTTATGCTCTATCTTTTCAGGGGCAAGCGAAACTGCTTGGTTCATTATAGTGGTAACTTCCGCAAAATCGCCATCTATAATTAGTAATCTAGCTTTGTTGAGTAGTTGATGGGCTGTATGCAATGGTAAAAGCCGCTTTAGTTCATCAATAGGTGTTGGATGATCTTCTACTCTAAGATCCATCACTAAGCCCTTAAATGGGTTTGAGTATTTTTCCTTAGAAACAATTAATATTGCAGCAGATTGTTGTCCTCTTAAGTCTCCCCCTACTTTTTGTCCTGCCTCTAAGCCGTTGACTAGTCTTTCAGCAAAATTTCCCTTGGATGAAACATATCCATTTCTGATTGCTGTCCATACAAGCTTGTTAATCATTACATTACCTTGTGCTGAAACTGCATCCCCAGTTGAGTGACCAGCTTCGGGGGTGCAACTCATTCCTGTAAAAGCTGAAATATCTCCTGTAGAATCAACAATAGCTATTTGACGGAATTCTGTACGTGGGGCTGTTTTAATTACTTTTTCCATTGCAGTACTGGCACTATAACCATCTTTTAAAAGTGATAAAATAGTAGGCCCAAAGTCTACTCCACCGTATGCTTGAGTTGCCACAGCTCCAACTCCTGCCTCTGCCCATGGTACGGTTATTGCTACAGAAAAGTAATGTGACTGTACTGCAACTCCCATTAAACCAGTTTCTTTATCTCTTGCTACTATACTGAATGTATTAGAAATTTGAGGTATATTGTAACTTAACAAGGGAGGCATTTTATTTGACATCACTCCTCCAAAATGTTTTCTTTATTTCCCCTGAGTTTAGGGCTTTCGAATAGTGTGTCCACCAAATTGGTTTCGCTTGGTTTCTAGTATTTTTGCACCAAATTAATTAAGTTGTCTCGATTGATATCGGCGTTGTAGTGAAAGAGCCATTACAGGGGCCGGAATACCGAGGTCTAAGGCTTCCATAACTGCCCATTTTCCTTCACCAGAATCCTCAACGTATCCTCTCACATTAGATAATTCTGGATTATCTTTAAGTAATTTTGCTGTTAATTCCAATAACCAGGATCTAACGACACTTCCATTGTTCCAGATTTCGGCGATTTGATGTAAATCTAGATTAAATTCTCTTTTTGCTTTCATTATTTCGAAACCCTCAGCATAGGCTTGCATCAGGCCATATTCAATACCGTTGTGGATCATTTTTGTAAAATGGCCTGCACCAGAGGGACCGACATATCCGTAACCTTTTTTGTTACTAGGAGCAAGTGACTTAAAAATCGGCTCAATGTTTTTAAATGTTAGGTAATCTCCTCCTATCATTAAGCTAAATCCTTGGTTACCACCCCAAATACCTCCGCTGGTGCCTACATCCATAAAAACTAAACCTCTTTTATTGAGAATATTGCTTCTACGAATTGAATCGATGTAATTTGAATTTCCCCCATCAATTATTGTATCGCCATTTTTTAATAAACTTGTTAAAGATGTGATTGCATCTTCTGTTGGATTTCCAGATGGAAGCATTATCCAAATTACCCTAGGAGCGGATAATTCTATAACGAGATCTGATAGTGAATTGACTGGAATCGCTCCATTAGACGAGGCAGATTGTAATGCTTCAGGATCTATATCGTAAGCTATTATTCTATAATTGTTCTTGGTCAGCCTTTTTACTATATTAGATCCCATTCGTCCTAAACCAACGATGCCAATTTCCATATAGATCCCCTTTTTTGCCTGGATTAATTAACCTTTTTTGTTTCTTAGGATAGAATAACTGTTCAAGAAAGAATATCGCACCTCTTAGGATATATATTAGGTATATCAGAGATATTTACGTGAGCCTTATTTAGAATGTATTGAATTTTGTAATATTTCTAATTCAATTAATTCTGATTCTCTATATCCAGAACTTTTTGTAGTCTTCTAATATGCCTGTCATCACCCGAAAAGATTGCCTTGAGGAAGGATTCAATAATTTTTTTAGCTAGCTGTTCGTTGATAACTCGTGAGCCAAGGCATAGAATATTCATATCGTCATGCTCAACCCCTTGATGAGAAGAATAAATGTCATGACAGGTAGCAGCCCGAACCCCTCGTACTTTATTAGCAGTTATACATGCACCAACCCCACTCCCACAAATAATTATTCCTTTATCTGCTTTACCTAAGCTAATTTCTTTAGCGACAAGAAAAGCAAAATCAGGATAATCATCATTAGGATCTTTAGAAAAAGCACCTAAATGGTTTACCTCGTGACCTAATGAGGTTATCCATGGCATCATATTCTTTTTTAGAGCAAACCCTGCATGGTCGCCTGCTATGGCAATTCGCATAAAACTTTCCAAATATAGATATTGGTAAATTAATAATTGAGTCTTAATCGTTGATATTACGGTCAAGTTATTTGCTATGTCAAGATGATCAAGTGTATTTTGCAAGGTATCAAATTGACATTCTGTTCCTAGCCCCGGTATGCTGATTTAAGAGGGCAGGACATACCTAAATGAAGGAGATAAGATGAAATTTGGCGTAGCAATAGGTACAAATATGAGTATACAGGAAATAGGTCATTTATCTAAAGTAGTTGAAGATAGTGGATTTGACTACATAACTATTGTAGATACTCCAAGTTCCTCACCTGACGTACATGTTGGTCTTACTGTTGCGGCTATGAATACTAAAAGAATTCAGATAGGACAAGGTGTCGTTGATCCATATACCTATCAGCCAGTAACAATTGCTAATATTGCTTGTACTTTGCATCAGCTTTCAGAGGGTAGAGCCTTTATAGGATTAGGGACTGCTGTTCGTCCATTAAAAGAGAAGAAGGTGAGTCTTCAGGATCTTAGAGATTCAGTAAATTTCCTCAGACATTATATGATTGGTGAGGAAGTTGAATGGAATGGTAGAAAGCTCCGATTGAAATGGACTAAAGCAAATATACCAATATATTTAGCAGCTCATGGTCCAAAAGCTATGGAATTAGCAGGTGAAATAGCTGATGGTGTAATAACACTGCCATGTGTTAACCCGGAGTTTGCTCAATGGCGACAAGAGCAAGTAATTAAAGGAGTTGAGCGAGGTTCTAGGACTATTGATCAAATTGATTGCTGGACCAGAACAATGGTTTATATTACCGATTCAAAACAATCAGCCTGGAGAGAGCTTTCAGCATACCCAGGAAGCATAAGACAATTACATAAGTTACTTGATAGGAATGATTCAGTAGTGGTTGATTTGAAGAATAGATTAGATAGATCCTATCCAGGATTAGTTAATGAACTAAGACAGGGTTCACTTAATTTTTCTAGGGCATATGATCCCAGTTATGGTGAACGTGTCGACTCTCCTCAATCTAAAACAGTGACATGGCCATTGATAGATTTTTTTCATTTGGTTGGTACTGCAGATGAGATTTGCACTAAAATTGATGTCCTTGATAAAATTGGAGTTAATACCATTTCAATGGTAGCGTATACTCTACTTGATATGGAGAACATGATTAAGCGCGTGGGGCAAGAAATCATTCCTAACTTTCGTTGATTATTAATTCAAAGTTTATAAATGTGGTTAATTTGGTAGCGCGTACGGGATTCGAACCCGTGATCTCCGCCTTGAGAGGGCGGTGTCCTTGGCCACTAGACGAATGCGCCGCATGGCTGGGGATCGAGGATTCGAACCTCGGCTTACAGATCCAGAATCTGTCGTCCTACCACTAGACGAATCCCCAGCAACAGGGATAATTTTAGCATTCTCATTTATTTATAACAATGTACATATTAGCAATTGAAGGGGCTAATATAAGGCAACATATCTAAAAAATTATTATAGAATATAAATTCTTGTTAATGATGTTATTTATACTATTGTAAAAGAACAGACGTTCGCATTATAATGTTCTTGGTTTGTATATTGTAATAAGTAAAAAGCTTAGTTTAAAGGAAATCTAACTTGTTGACCAAAATCTCCTATGATACTATCTGCTTGATAGGTAACACATGGGATGTTTGGGCGATTTTATAGAGGTATATGATGGTTACAGATAGAATTAAAGCCTTGGATACGGCCCTAGCGCAAATAGAACGGCACTTTGGTAAAGGTGCGGTCATGAAGCTGGGTGAATTTTCTAATGGAGCCTCCATAGATGTTATATCTACCGGATCTCTATCATTAGATATTGCTTTAGGAGTTGGAGGAATTCCAAAGGGACGAGTTATTGAGATATTTGGAGCTGAAGCTGCAGGAAAGACCACTCTTGCATATCATATTATGGCCCAAGCCCAAAAAAATGAAGGAACGGCCGCCTATATAGATGCTGAACACGCTCTAGATGCTAGTTATGCTGCTGCCTGTGGTGTGGATGTAGATCAGTTACTAGTATCCCAACCGGATACTGCTGAACAAGGGCTTGAGATAGCTGATTATCTGGTTAGGAGTGGTGCTGTTGATGTTGTGGTAGTAGATAGTGTAGCTGCTTTGGTACCTAGAGTTGAGCTAGAAGGGGATATGGGCGATACTCATGTTGGACTTCAGGCAAGGTTGATGTCTCAAGGGCTTCGTAAGCTTACTTCTTCTATAAATAAATCTGGAACAGCAGTCATATTTATTAATCAGTTACGGGAGAAAATTGGTATAGTTTTTGGAAATCCTGAAGTCACCCCAGGAGGTAGAGCTCTTAAATTTTATAGTTCAGTAAGAATAGATATGAGGCGAATAGAATCTATTAAACAAGGTACTGATATGGTAGGAAATAGAGTAAGAGCTAGAGTAGTAAAAAATAAAGTTGCTCCACCCTTTCGTGCGGCAGAATTTGACATAATGTTCAAGCAGGGCATTAGTAGAGAGGGTGATATTCTCGATATAGGAGTTCAATTAGAGATTATAAAGAAAAGTGGGTCTTTCTATTCTTACGGTGACCTTCGTTTAGGGCAAGGTCGTGAAACATCTAAAAATTGGCTTCGGGATAACCAAGAATTATCGTTCGAAATTGAAAGTGCTATCAGAGATTATTATAATGATGCGGTACCAAATAAGATCAAGACTCCAGAATAATTTCCTTCAAATGTAATTAATATGTACCTTTTATGTTAATTATGTCCATTTGAACTATGATGAAAGAAGATGTATCTTTCCAACAAGCTGGTAACGCAGCCCTGAAGTTATTGGTACATAGGCCCAGAAGTGAATTTGAGCTGAGGGAAAGACTTTCGAAACGTTTTCCTAAGGGGACCGTTAAAAAGGTTTTGCTATGGTTAAATAAACGGGATTTGGTAGATGATACGGAATTTTCCAAATTTTGGTGTAAAAGCCGAATCTCTTCTAATCCAAGAAGTTCTTGGTTGCTCAAAAAAGAATTGATTGAAAAAGGTGTTGCAGATAATATCATATCCGAGATTTTAGTTGAGATCGATGATACAGAATTAGCTTATAGGGCTGCTTTGAAATTGACAAAAAATATATCTGGGATTGAATTTATTGAATTCCGAAAAAAGTTGTGGGGATATCTTAAAAGAAGAGGTTTTCATTATGAACTCATACAAACAACCACAAGCAGGATTTGGAATGAATATGACCAATTTAGGAATAGTAAGGGCTCGGTGTAAAATTGATTGATATGAATATTATATATATTGGATTGATGGTGTTATTCCTGATACTGTCTGCCTTTTTCTCAAGTGCCGAAGCTGCATTTTTGTCGGTGAGGAGGGTTAGACTCAGACATTTAGAGACTACCGGTGTAAAGGGGGCACAGCGTGTTAGGCAGTTGGTGGAAAACCCCGAAAAATTTCTTCCAACAATTCTTTTAGGTAATAATCTTGTAAATGTAGGTTTCGCTTCAATTGCTACTGCTCTCTTCGTAGATTTATTTGGACAAGGTAGAGGGGTAGCTATGGCGACAGCTGCGGGCACAATAATTCTTTTGATATTAGGTGAAAATATACCTAAAACTTTGGCTATTAGACATGCAGAGAAAGCCACATTTCTTTATGCAACGATTATAAGATGGGTATACATCATTTTTTTCCCGATAGTTATATCTATACAATTTCTTAATCAGGTTTTCTCCAAGCTTTTTGGGGGTTCCCCTAAGGCATTAATAACTGAAGAG
>CAYTFF010000009.1:2809-19809 GCA_964437045.1 uncultured Dehalococcoidia bacterium | reverse complement strand
CGCATAGGTTACAGTATCAGAAGTAAGGCTATCATCTGACATTTCAACGACCGAATAAGTATAATACATCCACCCTGTACCGGTCCATTCGTTGGAATCTAGGACCATTTCTGTAAAATCCATTATGCCAGCAGTATCACCAATTGAGTCAAGAGGCATGTCTAATGTTAATCTAAATACCTCGGGTGTTGTATAAGTACGAGGATCAACACAAAGATCAAGGGAGTCATATCCTCCTAAACTCCAATTACCTGAACTTAAACCTGCCTTGAGCGAGGTCTATCTAGTTCATCCATAAATATCCGTTGCCATTGTCCTATTGGCATAGCTCCATTAATTATTGGAACTGTTTCACTAGTACCCATAAGAAGATGCTGGCAATGGGCATGCCCATTTGGACATTCATCTTCCGTCATATTTACAGTTCTAATAGCAAAATCATTATGACGATAATAATTATTTCTAGAAGCAAATTTTTCTAAGAACTCTTCCATATCTTTTAGTAATAGTGGTTCATTCTCATTAATCTTTATTGCGGCTGTAGTATGTTTTGAGAATACAACTACAAAACCATTTTGCACTTTTGATTCTTTAATCAAGTCCGCTATCTGATCAGTAATATCTATAAACTCAGGTGCTTTTCTGGATTCTAAATTCAGAGTAAATACCCGGGTCTCCATAATTTTACCCTCAACATCAAGAGTTTCAGTCATAATTGGTCTATGGTTGAAATTCGGATAATAAACCCGTTCAACCTGCCTCCTTTCTGTGCTGAGCTCCAGAATCTTTTCAATTTCATAATTGTAAAGATTACATGAAACTTTCCTTAATGGCTACCTATTGTTTTTAGTATGGCTTTTATACAATCTCATATAATAGAATACATTGGATACAATTAATACCGTAAAGTTAGTACAATTTTCAACAATCATCCAACTTTTCCCCCGAATCCTTCAAGAATACTAATACTTTCTCCAATGCTTTTGAAAGAGTCTCCTGGTTTTTTTTAGATTGTTTAGATAATCTAATCAACTCTAATATCCTAACCGGATTGGTGATAATATATGGAATTGTTTTTATTATACCTCGATCACTATTAGATTCGAAAATTTTAGAGACGAATTTTGGTTTTCTCTCGTCTAAATTGAATAAAGCTGTACGTAAAATTAAAAATGGAATCTTATGCCGAATAGCTATATCCCCAATCGTATAGGCACATATATCTACAATTTCAACTGGGAAATTAACACCCAACCAATTTTTGAGTTCAACTTGGGATACTGGACAAGGTAAGCTAAGACAATCTACTAAGGTGTGCTCCATACCAAATTGGTCTAGATCTTTGGAAATAGAATCCAATATTGTCTCGTCACTCTTAATTGGTCCTTCAAAATCTTTAGGACTCCAAGCAGCAGGAACATCATTTAGTAAATATAGATTCTTGCAAAGTAAAAGTTGGGTTGATTTTACCGTTGATTTAACTCCTTCAGAATATCCCGCAGAGATTATTAATTTTGGATTAAACTCTTCTATAATTCTTTCTGTTATTAATTCAGCCTTCTCTCTGCCAGTACCACTTTCAATCAGTACTACTTCTTTTTGAGCTTTGGTCTTATAAAGTTGAAATTCTTTATAATTCTTAATATGTTTCAGCCCCATACTACGAATCATCATATGGACTTGATGTTTTTTAGGTACAATAATTGCTATCACCTAAAACACTCCATTTTCTAGCAATGTTCCTGACCACTCAAATCTATTCTTATTAATCTGAAAAATCTCAACTAGCAATTAATAACTCCTTGAAACAAAAAAATCCCCTAACTCTTTAAATTCTGTCCACCCTTGTTTGGAAATACTGGTTACCGGAAGAGCTTTCATTGCTTCTTTACATTTAGAATAGGCAATCTTTTCAGAGTATTGTTTTGCTCCTACCTTATACATTATCTTTAATACCGTTTCAACATCTTCATCATTCAAATTTTTTTCCGAATAAATTTTATCTAATAAAGACTTATCTTTACCTTTCGCTTGATCAAATGTATACACTACCGGGAATGATTTCTTCTTACGGAAAATATCAGCCCCTACTGATTTGCCTGTAACCGATTGGTCACCCCAAATCCCAAGATAATCATCACGGATTTGGAAACTTGCTCCTAACAATTCCCCTGATTTCCGGAAGGCTTTGTGTAAAACTTTATCGTCAGATGCCATAAAAGCCCCTAACTCCATCGCACACCGAATTAAAGCCCCCGTTTTCAATGAGATAAGTAAAATATAATCTGATAATTTTATATCTAGAAAATTTTCAAAGCTCATATCCAAATACTGACCATCTATCATTTCAATATAACTTTGTAGGAGTAATCGGGAGGCAGATAGGGATTTAGAATATCCTGCCCCCTGTTTGATCATTTCCCACAATGTTGTATCAGCGATTATGCGCATTGCATTGCCAGACACTAATCCCTTATCCCGTCCCCATATCCACCAAACCGTGGGGCGCCCATGACGCTCTTTGTCACCATCCTGTATATCATCATGTATAAGTGAAAAGTTGTGGATTAATTCCAAAGCAGTTGCTGCAGGTAATGCATGGTCAATAGATCCTCCTAGTGACTGACAAGCCAAGAGACACATGACTGGACGCAGGGCTTTCCCTTTGGATGATTGAGCTGGTGCGCCATTAGCGTCAACCTCACCCAAGTGATATCTAATAATAGTTTGCAACTGATCACTTTGATTTACTTTAAGCGCGCTAGAAATGGATCTATGGATAATATCTTGATACCTACCAAAAAATGCAGGTATGCTTACGATATTTTTTTGGGTTTTGATTGAAGAAGGATCAATCAACTCATTCACCTTCTCATACATAAGGATTAAAGCCTTGCCCTACCAGAAACGTAGTGAAACACGCTTAGAGGACACGGAATCCTACCATTAACCCTATTGAGATGTCAAGCATAAAGACGATTTAAATCAAACCTGAAGAGATTTAAGAATCTTTCACTGTTATCTTTAATTCTCAAGGTTTCATCTCTTATAATTTTGGAATAATTATATTTAACAATGTCATTTCTTAACCTCCTTTTTCGATATAATCAGCACATTGAGTGTAATGCAATACTGTTTATTGATCGTACTGGCAACATAAACATTGATAGATTTACCATCAAGTCTATTGATAATGATTTCATATAAACATTGACAAGGACATTATATCTATATAACATAATTTAACTAGTTAATCATAATTAGGAATTATTTAATAAATTGGATTCCCTGTCATATAACTATGCATTCTAAAAGATTAGCTTATTGGAAAATTGGAGCTACTTAGTCCAGGTTTAATTAGGAGGAGATTGCAAAATGACTTTCAGGATTGATGAACCTTGCTACGTCATAAGTGTAGTCTCTCGCATAGTAGGATTGCATGCACAAACATTACGTTATTATGAGAGAGTGGGCCTAGTTGAGCCATCTCGTTCTGGTGGAAATATAAGACTTTATTCTCCACAAGATGTAGAGAAGCTACTCAAAATAAAATCCTTCACTGACAAATTGGGTGTCAACCTAGCAGGGGTAGAAATTATAATGAATCTATTACAAAAGATTGATGAAATGGATAAAGAACTTCAACAGCTGAAAGAAAAATTAGCTGATGCTGCTAACTAGACAAAATCCTGATCGTTGAAAAAATAAGTTACACGATTATTTGAGGAAGGAGGTATTTTATAATGGTTCAAGGGCCAGATCAATTTACGGAAAAGGCACAAGAAATTCTTGGAGCATCCCAAGAATTAGTTAGAAAGATGCGCCACACAGAGTGGGATGTCGAGCATATAGTTTACTCTCTTTTAGATCAAGAAAAAGGTGTGGCAGCAGAAATCCTTAACCTATTGGAAGTTTCCTCAGATACAGTCAAAGAAGACCTACTTTCATTCTTAGAAAACGCCCCCAAGGCTACATATGGCTCAGCTCAAATATATGTTACGCCTCGCTCAACTCGTCTTTTAGATAATGCTAATCATGAAGCAACTAGACTTAAAGATGAATTTGTGGGAATGGAACACTTACTGATAGCTGCCACCATGGAGGACCAAGGAGAAGTAGCCAGAATATTTAAAGAGCATGATATTGATCAGGAAAAAGTATACCAATCCTTAGTTAAGATTAGAGGGGTGCAGAGAATTACAGACCCAAGAGCCGAAAGCAAGTATCGCTCACTTGAAAAATATAGTATAGACCTAACAGCTCTTGCGAAGGAAGGTAAGCTAGATCCAGTAATAGGCCGGGAAAGTACTGTGAAAAGGGTAATGCAAACCCTTACCAGGCGTACTAAAAATAACCCAGTATTAATTGGAGAGGTGGGAGTGGGTAAAACAGCTATTGCTGAAGGCCTGGCCCAACGTATTTGGAACGGTGATGTGCCAGATACTCTTAAAGGAAGAAGAGTTTTGGCATTGGATATGGGTGCTCTTGTTGCCGGAAGCAAATTCAGGGGAGAATTTGAGGAACGGCTTAAGGCTGTTATGGATGAAGTGAAACGTGCACGTGGTGAGGTAATACTATTTATAGATGAAATACATACAGTTGTTGGTGCTGGAGCAGCTGAAGGGGGAATTGACGCTAGTAATCTAATGAAGCCAGCTCTGGCACGTGGTGAGCTTCAATGTATCGGCTCAACAACTATAGATGAATATAGGAAGCACATAGAAAAAGACAAGGCCCTAGACCGTCGCCTACACCCTATATTAATAGAAGAACCTAAAGTGGAAGTGGCAGTTGAAATGCTCAAAGCCCTCCGACCTAGATATGAGGCTCATCATAAAGTAACAATAGATGACTCAGCTCTTGAGGCTGCGGCCAAACTAAGCCAGCGTTATATCAGTGGACGCCAACTCCCTGACAAAGCTATAGATCTAATTGACGAGGCAGCTAGTAAACTTAGAATTGATTCGCAAAGTCTACCAAGGGAAACTAAAGAAAAAGAGCATCATATAAACCAATTGCATAATGAAGAGATAGCAGCTTCTCAAAAGAGTGATTATCCGAAAGCTGCTAAATTACGTACTGAAAGGCTTCGTATAGAATCTGTATATTTCCAAGAGAAAGAAGATTGGCTTAAAGAGCATAAATTAGACATGATCGTAGAAGCAGAAGATATTGCTGATCTTATATCCACCTGGACCGGTATACCTGTTAGCAACCTTTTGGAAGGCGAAAAATATAAATTACTTCATATGGAGGAACGACTCCACCAAAGGGTAATAGGTCAGGATAGGGCAATTGAAGCCATTTCTGATGCTATTAGACGTGCTCGAGCTGGACTTAAAAATCCTAAACGGCCTATTGGAAGTTTCATTTTCCTTGGCCCCACAGGAGTTGGGAAAACTGAGCTGTCTAAAGCTTTAGCTCAATTCCTCTTTGCCCATGAAGAACACATGGTGCGTATAGACATGTCAGAATATATGGAGAAGCACTCTGTATCGCGATTAATTGGAGCTCCTCCAGGGTATGTAGGATACGAAGAAGGGGGCCAATTAACTGAAGCAGTACGAAGTAGGCCTTTCCGCGTAATCCTGTTTGACGAAATAGAGAAAGCACACCCTGATGTATTTAATATCATGCTCCAAATTATGGAGGATGGACGTTTAACAGATGGACAAGGTCGAACTGTAGATTTTCAAAATACCGTGGTTATAATGACCAGTAATCTTGGCACTGATGAGTTAGGCAAGAATGCTATAGGCCTTCGTAGAAAAGAACTAGGAAAGGATACAATAGAAATGCATTCGTCTATAGAAACAGCTCTTAGAAAATCATTCAGGCCAGAATTCTTAAATAGAATTGATGAAATAATTGTTTTTGACCTACTTACTAGTGCTCAAATAAATAAAATAGTTGACTTAATGGTTAAGGAAGTGGGAGAAAGACTCCAAGAACATAATTTAACTGTGGAGGTGACCAATAAAGCAAGAGAATGGCTATCTAAAGAAGGTTTTGACCAGCTATTTGGAGCCAGACACCTAAGAAGAACTATCCAACGATATCTGGAAAACCCCTTGTCTAAGAAAATGCTTGAAGGAGAATTCAACGAAGGTGATCACGTTTTAGTAGACATCAATAAAAATGGTGTGTTATTCAAAAAAGCTGCTCAACGAACTTCTTTAACTGCTTAAAGGAAGCCGAATGACATCATCGGAATCGCACTATATCAAAGTTTTTGGGTTAAATACTCATTACATAGCAGTTGGGAAAGGCACCCCTATAATCCTTATTCATGGCCTTGGAGCATCTTTAATTACTTGGAGAGATAATCTTAAGGCACTTTCAAAAAATTTCAGGGTGTACGCCCTAGATTTACCAGGTCATGGAGATTCCGAAAAACCATTGGATTTTGACTATAGCATGAATAATATCTGTGAATTTATTCTAAAATTTGTGGATTTAATGAAGATTGATATAGCGCACATTGTTGGTAATTCAGTTGGTGGGGCAATTGGATTACAAATAGCACTACAAAGACCTGAAAAATTTGGCAAACTTGTCCTTATCGATTCAGCTGGCTTGGGTAAAGATATTTCTATTTACTTACGATTAGTCTCACTTCCAATTTTGGGGAATATTTTAGAGAGTTCTCGAACTGGCGGGACCCGTTTCATGCTTTACAATGTATTCTACGATAACAAATTTGCGACAGAGGATCTCTTGCAAGAATTATATAGAAGTCGACAAATGTCTGGAGCCAAGGAAGCAGTGGTTAAAAGTATTAAGAACGGTGTAAATTTAATGGGCGTACGTAAAAAGTTTTTATATACAAAAAAACTTAAAGATTTACAGATACCTTCTATGATTGTTTGGGGAGCTGATGATCGCATATTTCCTGTAAGCCACGCATATAATGCTGTGTCTAATTCACCTAAAACCTTCTTGAAGATATTTAACCATTGCGGACATTGGCCTCAAATGGAGAAAGCAAAGGAATTTAATACCCTTTTAGTTAATTTCCTATTAAGATAAAGTTAATTGAAATTCCTTCTAAAATAAGGAGATAAAAACCTTGCTACACAAAACCCTACGAAATCAACCGAAATATAATGGTGGATTAGGAGCCATCATCTTAGGGGCAGGTAAAAGTAGTCGAATGGATAGCTTTGATAAAGTCTTAGAACCAATTTTAGCGAAGCCAACTATAACTTACTCATTAAATATTTTAGATAAATGCCAACAAATAGATGAAATCATACTAGTCATGGGGAAACACAATTTGAAGGAAGGTAAAACCTTGGTAGAAAATGGATCTTGGAATAAGATCAGTCGTATTTGCCAAGGAGGAGCTCGCCGTCAAGACTCTGTGAGATTGGGATTAGAGTGCCTTGCTCCTTTAAAGTGGGTTCTAATACACGATGGAGCAAGACCTTGCCTAGATGATTCCATAGTAACCCGGGGACTCGAGGCAGTTACAGAAACAGGTGCAGCTGTTGCTGCGGTCCCTGTTAAAGATACTATAAAAATTGCTGGCGATTCATATCTGGTTAGAAATACTCCTCCAAGAAAATCTCTTTGGTCTGTCCAAACCCCTCAACTCTTTAGAAGAGAATTACTTATGAAGGCTCATGCAACTATCAAAACCGATGTAACTGATGATGCAAGTATGATAGAAGATTTGGGTTACCAGGTAAAACTTTTTATGGGATCCTATGATAATATAAAAATTACTGTGCCTAATGATATTAAAATTGCTGAACTTATTCTATCGGCTCGAATTGCAAAACAAAATATGACTGGATAATAATTCAACCAGTAAGTATAAACATTTATAGAGTTAGCCCGGAAATGTTAATTGAAAATCTAAAATTAGTTTGATACTGAAATACTATGACTATAGGAGTTAAGCATTACTAATCGTTTTGGAATAGGCTACGATATCCACCCACTGATTACCGGCAGAAAACTGGTTTTGGGAGGTACAGTAATACCCTTTACAAAAGGCCTTGATGGACATAGTGATGGAGATACCTTACTTCATGCCATTATTGATGCCCTATTAGGGGCAGCAGTTATTGGAGATATTGGAACAAATTTTCCCTCAGATGTACCGGAGTATTCAGGAATAGAAAGCAAATTACTACTAAAAAAAACTAAGGATTTATTAATAGAAGCTGGGTGGCAGCCTGTACATATCGATGCTACAATAATTGCGCAAAAACCACTGGTAAGCCCTTATATTATATCGATGAGGCAGGTGATTTCAAAAAGCACGGACATCCCTATTGAAGCTATAAGTGTTAAAGCAACAACAACGGATAGTTTAGGTGATATAGGGCGAGGTGAAGGTATAGCAGCTATAGCAATAGCGACTATAGAAACTAAAATATGAAACTTTATAGCACCCTATCAAGAAAAAAAGAAACTGTAAGTGCAACAAACGGGGAAGTTAAGATGTACGTTTGTGGTGTAACCCCTTACGCCCCTTCCCATGTTGGTCATGCTATGAGTTACGTTATATTTGATGTCCTCAAAAGATACCTGGAATTCAGGAATATAAAAGTTACTCACATCCAAAATTTTACGGACATAGAGGATAAACTTATAAAGGAATCTGCAAACCTTGGGATATCAGTTCAGGAACTATCTGAAAAATATATAGAATATTACTTTGAAGTAATGGACTCGTTAAATATTAAGCGGGCCAATACATATCCAAAAGCCTCTGAAGAAATTCCAACTATAATTGAAATTATCACCAACCTAATTAACAAAGATGTAGCTTACCCTTCAGGTGGGGATGTTTACTTTAGGGTTCGCAAACAGACTGACTATGGAAAACTTAGTCATCGCTCCGTTGACGACATGAAAGCAGGAGCTCGTGTGGCAATTTCAGAAGACAAAGAAGACCCAATGGATTTTGCCTTATGGAAAGGCGCTAAACCTGGTGAACCATCTTGGGACAGCCCATGGGGTAAAGGAAGACCTGGGTGGCACATAGAGTGCAGTGCAATGTCATTCAAATACCTAGGAGAGACAATAGACATACATGGTGGCGGACAGGACCTAATTTTCCCACATCACGAAAATGAAATTGCTCAAACAGAAGCTTTTACTGAAACAATTCCCTTTTCAAAGATTTGGGTACACAACGGCTTACTCCAGTTTGCAAAGGAGAAAATGAGCAAATCAATTGGAAACATTGTATCTGTCAAAGATGCTCTCACCAAAGTTAGTCCAGATGCCTTAAGGTTATTCTTTCTTAGCTCTCATTACCGTAATCCTTTACTTTATACTGATGAACTTGTTTTGGCCCAAGAGAAAGCGCTCGATAGATTACGGAATGCCATGAGGGCACAGGGTACTAATGAGCAAAATAACCCAAATAGTGTGGACCCAAGCTCATATAAAGAAAATTTTATATCGGCAATGGAAGATGATCTTAATACCCCTCAAGCGCTAGCATCTATTTTTGGCTTAGCAAGGGAAATCAACCGAGGTATAAAGGATGGGAGTTCTATCACCCTTGCCCAGTCCAACCTTGGTGAATTACTTAATGTATTAGGTGTAACACTATCTGAACAATCCACTAATGAATCAACTCATCAATCCTCTCTAATTGAATTGCTCATTCAATTACGCAATGATCTAAGACATGCTCAACTCTATGAATTAGCAGATAAAATTAGAAACGGGCTCGCAAATTCTGGGATTTCTTTAGAAGACACATCCCAAGGCACTACGTGGAAGATTGATCGAAAATAAGCTAGCGTGGCTAAATTAAGCAACACAATTGATTAACATTCCTCCACTGCTCTCATTAACCTAAGGGGTATGTAAATTTGCTACATCGTATACTTCAGCGACTTCTTTTGAAAAAGCCTCATGAAGGATATCTGTACCAAAACTGAATTCGCTCCACCTAACTTCTTTCCAATTGTCCAATGCCTCTTGATTCTCCCAGGTCGTTACAGTGCTAAATTTAGTAGGGTCTTTTTGAGACGTTAATATAAACCTTGATATGAATCCTGGTGCTTTTTTGGCGCTTGCTGATACCTCTTTAAAAATAAGATCCTTTTTATCTGCCTGTCCATCATTTACCCAGTGCTCTGCAATAACAGTTAACATCATATCCTCCTATTTAATCCTCACCTTTTAAGATATACCGTAGTAATTTATCTAATAAATCATTCTATGTAAAGTCGAAGCTCCTCTCCTAAACCAATATTTAATCTAGCAGAAGCACTAGTATTAGTAGATGATATCTCCAAAAGACCACTACTACCAATAATAGCGATAATTTCTCCTTCATCTGAATACGATTTACTTAATCCTTGAATGCTAGAATTCTTAATCTCGATAATTGGATTTTTATTTATTAGATAATCCCCTTTAATATTAGTAATTAAGTTACCAAAATGGTCCACATGGATAACGTGCCCAACCAATCTATTATCTTTAATAATAGGATTTGGAATATTTAAACAAACCATATTATCTATTGATTTCCCTAAAACTGTAGGGGGAATACCTAAAGATAAATGAGCAGCAGTAGGCGCAAAAATGTCTCTTCCATGGAAAGTGTTACTCACTATCTCTAGCCAATAATTTGGATTGCTTAGTTCATATACTTCACAGTTTAATGGAGCCTTTATAATTACAGGTTCTAAAAATTCCTTGTTACTTGGAAGTACAATACCATTTTCTATTAATACATGACTTAGAACACCATTATCAGGACCTATAAACTTACCATTTGGTGTTACTAACAATAAAGCCTTTCTATCTGTTCCTACACCTGGGTCTACGACTACAATATGTATTGTATCTTTTGGGAAAAACTTATAAGCAGAATTTAGTATGAAGGCAGCATGTTCAATATTTTGGGGAGGTATATTGTGGGCAATATCCACTAAGTTTGCTTTACTATTGATACTAAGGATAACACCTTTAACGGCAGCAATATAACCGTCTGATAAACCAAAATCAGTAGTTATAGTTATAACTGCATTATCCATCATAAACCCAGATTGAAAAAACAATCACTAACAACAGATTTTATTTATTACTACAAGTTAACCGGCTTTTTTATTATCCCCACGGGCGCCATGCTGCCAAAATTGCTAACACAATAAAAAGTACAATAAGAAAAATAGTAAACTGGAATAGAATCTTCTCTAATCCTCTCCGTGTACGGAAAGAGGACTCAGCGGCACCAAAAATATTGGCGCTGGTCCCTTTAACCTGTAAAAGTATTATAGTAACCAAAACTACAGCTATAAGAATTTGTGCTAGAAAAAGGGTTGTTTCCATATTATCTCTTCATATTTTTATTTTTGTATAATTTGTTCTCATGACCTGCATTATTGAAATATTATCTGTCATGATACAGCTTCATTATCGCCGTTGCCAGCCTTTCGGGATCATGATGTAGTCGAAAATCAGAGTTAATTATATCTTCCTTAACCAGTTTAACATCTTTAACAGGATATCTCCCATCTTCAACTGGAGTTCCTGTAAATTCATCACCTAAAGGTTTAATATTGTGATTTATCAATACATGATTGACCAAATTATATGACGTATGATCTCGTAATGTTTTAACATGATCATACACTGAAAACCCATCTGTTTCACCCTTTTGAGTTGCAACATTACAAACAAAAATCTTAATAGCTGTAGATTCTTCAATTGCCTTGCCAATCCCAGGCACTAAAAGATTAGGCAGGATACTCGTATATAAACTTCCTGGTCCTATAATTATAATTTCCGCATCTTTTATTGCCTCTACAGAAGGAAGATAGGCTCTGGGAGCTTTAGGGGTAAGGTAAAGTGTGTTTATCTTACCACTATTTTTAGGTATCCTAGATTCACCATGTATAACAGTTTGATCATTCATTTCAGCAGATATAGTTAGGTTTTCGGTAGTAGAAGGAACAATTCTCCCTCTTACCGCAAGAACTTGACTAGACTCATCTATGGCCTTTTCAAAACTGCCAGTAATTCCTGACATAGCGACAATAAATAAATTACCAAAGCTATGTCCTTCCAGCTCTGTCCCTTCCCCAAATCTATATTGAAAAAGCCGTTTTACTAAAGGTTCAGCATCTGCCATTGCTATAAGACAGTTACGGAAGTCTCCAGGTGGAAGCACACCAAATTCCCGTCTTAATCGACCAGAACTTCCACCATCATCAGCAACTGTAACTATAGCAGTTAAATTACTTGAATGCTCCTTCATGCCTCTTAGAAGTGTCGAAAGTCCTGTTCCTCCTCCTATCGCTACAATTCTAGGCCCCTTCTCTTGTTGTCTCCTGGTATAAATTGTTTCTGCGAATCCCGTCGACGAGAACATTGTAGCTCCAAAATATGGCACGAGTGATTTATAAAGACCTACTAAAGAACCCACAACAAATGATATTGCAATAACAGCAAGAACAAAGCCTTCAAAATACCATGGTAAAAAATTAGGAAATGAAATATGTAAAAAGTGCTTTACTAAATATGCATCACCAGTGTGAACTAAAAAGACTCCTAAACCACCGATTAATAACCACCGCTTAATCTTATACCCAGGGTATAATAACCTGATAAAATACGATAATGATGACTGACTTTTATTACGATATATTTGATTATTACGATTTAAAAAACCCACTAAGAATTCCTAATCGTTTCCAATTTCATTCTCAGCAAATCCTCTGCCAAATTCGGATTTGCCTTGCCCTTACTTATACGCATCAATTGACCTACCAAGAATTTTAAGGCTTGTTCCTTTCCATTAAGGTAATCAACAACCGCATTAGAATTGCTGGCAATTACTTCTTCCACTATAGGTTCTATAGAATTGGGGTCAGTAATTTGACTCATATCTCTTTCTTTAATAATTTTATCTGGAGTTTCACCTGTCTCAAACATTAGCTCAAAAACTGACTTTGCTGAACTAGTATTTAGGGTGCCACTATCAACCAAATTAAGTAATGAATTAAGATCAAGTGGAGTAATATTAATTTTATTTATTTCCAAATTATTCACGTTCAACAAATGTGCTATCTCGCCAATTGTCCAATTGCTAACTGCCTTTGCTCTCTTTTGTAAAGGTTGGTCTTTAAGCTCGCTTGCCAGTGTAGCCTCCTCAAAAAAATCAGCTGTATCTTGAGTTGCTGTTAGAACAGTTGCATCATATAAAGACAATCCATATTCCAACACGAATCTATCTCTCTTAATATCAGGTAACTCAGGCAAGTTGCTATTAATATTCCTAACCCAATTTTTGTCTATTGATAAAGGAGGCAAATCTGGCTCTGGAAAGTACCTATAATCATGGGCAGATTCTTTGCTGCGCTGTGAAAATGTTAATTCTTTATCATCAACCCAGCCCCTGGTTTCTTGTTCTACACGGCCCCCATCTTGAAGTATTTTTTCCTGTCGTTTAACCTCATACTCCAAAGCTCTAAAAATTGATCTGAAACTATTCATGTTTTTGACTTCTACCTTATCTAGTAGTTCTGTGGTTCCAATAGGCCTCAGGCTAATATTTGCGTCACAGCGGAAATTACCCTCTTCCATGTTACAGGTGCTAACACCAAGGTATTCAAGAATATTTTTAAGCTTTATAAGATAATTCCTAGCCTCTTCTGGTGTACGCATATCTGGTTCACTAACTATCTCCATTAATGGAACACCTGACCTATTCACATCTGCTAGTGTATATCTAGTCCCATTTAACTCTTTCGTATGAATAAGTTTTGCCACATCTTCTTCTAGATGAACTCTAGTTATACCAATTTTTCGTTTAGTATCTTTTAAATCAATTTCGAGATACCCATTAATTGCTAAAGGCATATCAAATTGAGATATCTGATATCCTTTCATTAGATCAGGATAAGGATAATTTTTCCGATCAAACTTTGCATAATCGGGGATGGTGCAGTTTAGTGCTAATCCTGTCATGAGAGTATACTCAACTGCTTTTTTATTTATCACAGGTAGTGCTCCAGGCATACCTAAGCAGACAGGACAAACAAGGGAATTAGGCTGGCTATTTTGATAGTCTGCAGTACAAGAACAAAACATTTTACTTTTAGTAAGGAGCTGTACGTGTACTTCAAGACCAATTACAACTTCAAAAGTCATTTGTACAATACCGAAATAATGATCATAATAGACGAGTATCTATAAGTGGTAGTATAAATGGTAGTATTACGTATAGCAAGAAACTACGATCTCGCTTCAAAGTATATTAAGTTGGTTTGGTTAGAAAAGTATTAGATCGTAATCTATAATGTCATAACTTCCTATAGAAACCATTAAGTAGTTTTATCTGATTGCCAAGCACATTCCCCTATCAAAGGTACAAACCTACATTTTCCCAGCTTATACCTATATAATCTATCCTCAGATTTCACTATTTTTACCAATTCTTGCTCCTCTAATGAACCAATAGGTATTACAAGTCTCCCTTTTGGAGATAACTGTCCGATAAGAGTGTTTATAATTCTAGGAGCCCCAGCTGTCACTAGTATTGCATCAAATGGAGCCTTGGCTTCACAGCCAATAAAAGACTCAGCCATCATTACTTCTATATTGAAATATCCCAATTTCAAAAGTAAAGATTTAGCTCTTTCAGCTAAAAATGGGATTCTTTCTACAGAGATAACATCATCTGCCAATTGACTTAATATGGCAGCTTGATAACCACTACCTGTTCCTATCTCCAAAACTCGGTCAGAGCTTTTTAATTCTAAGGCTTCTGTCATTAGTGCAACCATCAAAGGTTGAGATATTGTCTGCCCATGTCCAATATATAAAGGTATATTTTCATAAGCTAAATGACGATTTGCATAAGGTACAAATCTCTCTCTAGATACATTTGACATTGCTACTAAGGTCCGCTTATCTCTTATCTCTTTCTTTAAAGATTTTAGTAGTTGTTCCTTAGCAATTTTTAAATTCATGATGAAATCTCATTATCAGTATATCTTAATCTAACAACACATAAATAATTGACGGTCTAGTTATCATAATGCTAACCTGATACAGAACCTCTAACTAAGTCTAAATAGAAATTAGATATGATTTATCCTTTATTAAAACAGGCCTTACTCCAATCTAAACTAACAGCATATTATTAAGTTAAGGAAGCCTAACCTTGGTCCATCGTAGAAAATTTTTGGTCGGTACCCGCGCCAGTTCCCTAGCAATAACCCAAACTAAGGGAATAATTGATCTAATCCAAAAAATTCATCTAGATGTAGACATAGATATCATCCACATTGAGACTAATGGGGATATGAACCCTCAGAAGCCATTAGCAGATTTTGGCACCTCTATATTTGTAAAAGAAATTGAAGATGCACTTCTTCGATCCGAAATTGATATTGCTGTTCATAGCTTAAAAGATTTACTTACAACACTGCCCCAAGGTCTAATTCTTGGTGCCATAAGCAAAAGAGAAGACCCTAGGGATGCCCTCATTACCCAATATGATTACACAATCGAAAACTTACCATTTGAAGCAGTTATAGGGACAAGTAGCCCTAGAAGAAGTGCTCTCCTAAAAAATTTGCGCCCTGATCTAAATATAGTTCCGATTAGAGGAAATATAGATACTCGATTACGAAAACTCTCCGAAGAATATTATGATGGCATAATCTTAGCAGCAGCTGGCTTAAGACGTTTGGGTTTAACCGATTCTATTAACCAATATCTAAATCCAGAGAAATTTGTTCCAGCTGTAGGACAGGGAGCCTTGGGGATAGAAATAAGAAGTGACGACCATGAAACCCTTGAATTAATTGAAAAAATTAATGATCCACCTACCCACATCGCTGTTACTGCAGAGCGCATGTTTCTATCTAAAGTAGGTGAAGGGTGTGCTATTCCAATAGCTGCCTACGGACATATAGAAGATAATAATCTTTATCTTATAGCTATGGCTGGTACTGAAGATGGTAGTAATATTTTTAAAGTTAAACTAAGTACCAATATTTACTCTCCAGAAGAGCCTGGTATTAAATTGGCTCAAAAACTGCTTAAATCTGGAGCTAAGGAAATCCTACCAAATTTTAATTGAAGCAATTTACTCCAATATTAATGAAAAACATTGCAACAAATCTGAATCCGATAGCTGGTAAACGTATTTTAATTACGCGGCCAAAGGGGTATGGTACCACCCTTTCTGACCTCTTAAGGAAACGTCACGCATTACCGATAGAAGTTCCAATGATAGAGATAGATTCATTAAAAAACTTCGAGCTACTCGATAATCGACTGTCTAATATTAAATCCTATGATTGGTTAATTCTTGGTAGTATCCATGTAGTTGAAGCTATAACCAATCGTCTCAATAGGCTTTCAATTGATTTTAAATGTTTAGAGGAAATAAAAATAGCGACGGTAGGGTCCGCAACCACAAAATCATTAAATATATGCGGAATAAAATCTGATTTTTTGACTACTTACAAAGGCTCTGAATCTATTGTAAAAAGCTTTAAATACCAGAATATAACAGGTCAAAGAATATTAATTCCATCATCAGATATTGGCGGACATAATTTAGAAAAGGGATTATCATTTAAAGGGAATATAGTTGAACGAATTGACGCATATAGAAATTTAATCCCTAAAAGCGCACCAAGGGAATTGACGAATGCCTTCCAAAAAGGCATTGATATAATAATATTAACCAGTGCATCAACAGCAACCAATCTTTACTCTATACTAGGTAAAGATACTAAAAAGTTAGCTGGAGTCGCAATAGTTTGCTTAGGACAAGTAACTGCTTCGGCTGCTCAAAAATTGGGGCTAGTTGTAAATCTAGTTGCAAAAGAGCACAATATGGAGTCTCTGGTGGAAGTTTTAGAAAGCAATTATTGTGGTGTGAACAAATGACTAATTTTCCAAATATCCGTCTTAGAAGACTAAGAAGCTCTAAATCAATACGTAAATTGATCCGAGAAACTTATTTATCACCCACTGATTTTATTTACCCTATCTTCGTT
>CAYTFF010000009.1:1356-2799 GCA_964437045.1 uncultured Dehalococcoidia bacterium | reverse complement strand
ACATATGGAGATAATATAAAGGAAGAAATTACTTCTATGCCAGGATGTTACAGATTCTCTCTGGATATGCTCCCAAGTGAAATTGCTAATATCGCTGAACTTGATATTTCTGGAGTTTTACTTTTTGGAATACCCCCTAATAAAGATGAATTAGGCTCGGAGGCCTATGACAAAAATGGAATAATTCAACAGGCTATTAAAGTAATTAAGCAAACTAACCAAAAACTTATAGTAGTGACAGATGTCTGCCTATGTGAATACACTAATCATGGTCACTGTGGCATAACAAAAGGGTCGGAAATTGAAAACGATGCTACCCTGGAAATTTTGGCCAAGGTAGCTCTGTCTCATGCTAAAGCTGGGGCCGATATTGTGGCACCCTCCGCTATGATGGATGGACAAGTTCAGGCTATTAGAAAGAAACTAGATCAAAATGGTTATGAAAGACTCCTAATAATGGGTTATTCAGCAAAATATGCTTCCACATTTTATGGACCATTCCGAGACGCTGCTGATTCTCAGCCACAAATTGGAGATAGATTTAGTTATCAAATGGATCCTGCAAATTCAAACCAAGCACTCCGCGAAGTAAAAACTGATATATCTGAAGGAGCTGACATAATAATGGTAAAACCGGCCCTTTCATACATGGATATAATATCCAAAGTTAAAACTCAAACATTACATCCTCTAGCCGTGTATAACGTAAGTGGAGAATATTCAATAATAAAAGCTGCTGCTCAAAATGGGTGGATTGATGAAGATAAAATGATTATGGAAATTCTGACATCAATTAAGAGGGCTGGCGCAGATATAATCATTACTTATCATGCCAAAGAGGCTGCACTTTTACTAAATAAGTAACAATAAATACTGAAAAAACCATTTTAAGTTTTAATAAGTACCCGTATTTTAATTTACTAAGTCATTTTTTATAAGAAATTGATTCCTCAGCACTTATCAAGTAGAATCACTACCACTTGCAGAGAGTACTCTGTTACAATTAATTTTACTTTAGTAGAGAGTAGTCTTGCACGTTAAGATTGAGATTTTATAACTATATTCATTGTCTAAAAGGGGGAAATATATGTCTTTATATAAAAATTTTACATCCAGATTTACAAAGATTTTCTCAATAAAAGAGGTCCATGCTCATTGTGATATACCCTGTGGTATTTATGATCCCCATCTAGCACAAGTCGCTGCTCACAGTGTTATCCGCATGGTTCAGCTTATTGAAGCCCTAGAAAACCCGAATTCAAATGTAGCTTCTGCTAATTCATTATCACGATATATTTCAGTTAAAGAGGAACACGCAGAGCTTTGTAAACAAGAGATTCGTATAATTTGGGCCGACTATTTCAAGCCAGAACATGTTGAAAAATACCCCGATTTACATGAACAAGTTTTCAACGCTTTGAAATTAGGATCGGCTGTTAGGCA
>CAYTFF010000009.1:249-1346 GCA_964437045.1 uncultured Dehalococcoidia bacterium | reverse complement strand
AGTTAATAATTATTTAATAATGATTGTAAACTTACTCGCTGCTGTACAGAAGATCGCAGAGATATTTTGGGCCACTAAAGGAGTTGAAACTAAGAAAGTTTCCTCTAATTATCCAAGCGGTGGTGACCTAGTAGTACCAGCATAATAAAAACTTGCCCTTAGAATTCAAACAGTATTAATGCTGTATTTAGTAGAATCTTTGTGGTTAGTTTTCCATAGTAAATTTCATTTTTCGGTGGCTTTGTTTTGAGATACTTTATTCCAACCAAGTTGGTTAAAGTTAGAGGCAACAGCATGCTTCCTAATTTGGCAAGCGGTCAGATATTGGTTGTCGACCCACAGGCATATCTTTCTCAAAATCCAAACAGGGGCGATATTGTTGTATTCCCCAACCCTCGAAACAATAAAATGGATATTATTAAGCGTATTGTAGGTCTTCCTGGAGAATCCATTTCTATCAGGGACACCGATGTATTTGTTGACAACAAATTACTTAAAGAAAGCTATCTTAATAAACGCTGCCCAACTATAAGATATGAACCCATACAGTGGATACTTGAAGAAAATCAATACGTTGTCTTGGGAGACAATCGCTTTTGTAGTAGTAATGATAGCCGAATTTTTTGGCCTATCCAGAAAGATACTATAAAAGGAAAGGCTTGGCTTAGATTATGGCCACCACAAAAGTGGAGTTTTATTTAAAGATTTTGTAGAAAAGATTTAATTTAAGCTTATTCAAATATCTTTTCCAGGAGCTATTGTTAACTTTGATTGGATGATTTATTATTTGTCCTTTTCATTATTCCCATTATCACTGCAACCCCTAGAGGTATGGCAATAACAAGTAATCCATCACCAAATCCCTCCACTATGGCTTTGGCGCCCATTACTGCTTGATCAATTCCTTCATTTTGAAACGCTTTTAAATATATCTGTTCCCTCAAAGCAAAAACTGCCCCACCAAGAGCCACGCCAGTTGATAATCCTATTTGTCGGCCAGCAGCCACACAAGCTCCAGCCGACCCCAAACGACTTATAGAGCCCGCACCCATAACTGAGCTGGTATTTGCGGGATCAACGAGAGCCGAACCAAATCC
>CAYTFF010000009.1:0-239 GCA_964437045.1 uncultured Dehalococcoidia bacterium | reverse complement strand
TACCATCATACTCATTACTATAGATGTTAACGTGGCGTTAATACCAAGTTGGCTCATCAAAACCACACCGATGGTCATCACTCCCATCCCTACTACTGATGGCAACCTATATCCAATTTTATCTACAAAGGCTCCACTCGCAGGACTTAGAAATATCCTCATAACGAAGAATACTGTAAGAAAAAGGCCTGCATCCGTCGGAGAGTATCCCAATCCATTTATAAAGTAAAAAGGAGACA
>CAYTFF010000008.1:15048-20295 GCA_964437045.1 uncultured Dehalococcoidia bacterium | reverse complement strand
CCAAACATCAATTTTAGAAGGATCTCTACCAACACGGTTCGCACCAACTTCTATCTGCTCTAATTTCCATTTTAAAATCTCTGGATGAACTGCTGTAACCATTATTCCATCTGCTAACTCGCCAGCTAACTGTAGAGCTTTTGGACCAGTCGCTGCTAGGTAAAGAGGAACCGGAGACTGACTCCATTCTGAATGCATAACAGCTCCCTGAAAATGAGCTTCTCGGCCACTAGTATAGTCACGGAAAAATTGCACTGCTTCACGAAATTCCTCTTGTGTTCGAGCCCCCATGCCCATTGTCCATAAAGAGCTCATCCCAGCTCCTATTCCTATAAATGCCCGACCTCCAGATAATTCATTAACAGTAGCAGTTGAATTAGCTGTGACTGATGGATGCCTAGTAAACGGATTTGTAACACCATGGCCAATATGAATACTGTGCGAGTTAAGAGCGGCAATAGACATCATGGAATATACATCCCTAGACAAGTTTTGAGAGTCAATAAAGGTAATATGTTTATACCCTAGCTGATCTGCAAGTTTTGATGTGTCCGCGATTTGCCAAATAGGTTCGTTTCGACCTGTGCCAAGGCCAAAATTTATTTTCATAGGGTTTTTTCTCCTTAAAAAATTAACTAGATAATAAGATACCATAAAAAAAATCTGTTTGGGAGTAGTTAAAACAATAATCAGAATCATAGGTATAGTCATCAATATCAACTAAAAATATACCCGTATCCTAACTATATATTTTGGCAAATATTTAAGTCATTTGAGATTTGATTCCATTCTTAGATAATTCTTTTTCAAATAACGCCCTAATCTCAGGCTGTTCATCCATATACTCTATTTGATCTTTTTTATTATCCACAGGCCAAAACATTTCTCCAAAGGCATGGTAATTAGCCGGACCACCTAATGTAACCCGAAGACTCCTCTCCGGAGTATTACCAGTATTAAATATCTGATGCCACATACCATCTGGAGTCAAAACAAGACTACCTGGCTTCCAATCATAGCGATATTCTCGTCCATCTTTCCATAACAGTGTGTATCCTGTTCCGGCCAATGTAATAATATGAGCAGACGGGCCATGCCTATGAGCCTTAGAATATGATCCCACAGGTAATACACCTAGAAAAGGTGCTAAGGTAGAATTACCCATTATATAATAAGCTCTACCAGTTTTGCCTCGTTCTTCAAGATCAGGAACTTCCGAAGCCATAAGGTCATTAACAAGGTTGGTCTGCCAAACAGTGCGTTTCCCAATAATACCTTTCATACGTTTGGTCCAATAGTCAGTCTCTCCATCGAATCGTGCTTTAAAATCAAAAGGATTACGAAATATAAAGTCTAAATTACGAAATAAATTAATAATCATAGGAGCGTTGGTAAACGATATAAACTTAGCAGGAACAGATGCCAAGTTAGAATGCTGATGAGAGGTATTAATAGGTATTGAAAAAAGTGAACCTTTCCTCCATTCGAAAGTTTGTGGCTTTCCTGTACTATCCCATATAGTTGTATTTCCACTACCTTCCAAAACAAAAATAATTTCTTCAAACAAGTGCCTATCTGGGTTAAGCTTAGAATTAGGCAAGATTTCACAGACATAGGAATTAAGGATTCCTGCACAGGCATCAAAATTTATATAAGCGCCTTTGCCTCCTGTGCGAGGCCAAGGTGTTAATTCCAAATCATTAACGTCCTCTACAAAAACCCCTCTAATAACATTAATAGACTCTGACTCTAGCCAATCTTCATATGGATCTACTCTTTTAATTTCTGTAGCATCTGGCATTATCTTCTCCTAAAGTTTCTGTGAATTTTAATACCACATTTTAGGGAAATGTTAAGTCTATTTATAATTATTAACACCCTGATATAAATAAAATTAACAGTGTATGAGATTTAGTTTCGAAAGTTTGGCATTACCTTTTCTCCAATTTCTTTAAGCATGCCTTTCTTGTCAATTATACTATATAGAGATGTTGCAATGGTTTTAACACCTACCTGGGCATATCGATCAATACCTTCACAAATATCCTCTGGTTTCCCAACAAGATGAATATTATCAATCATTCTTTGCGTGACAAGTGGAGCCCATGGTGCATCGATAGTCTCAAACCAAGGATTAAAGCCTAATGGGCTATTATACTTCTTTGCTTCCTTAGCCATAGCTTTCTTAACCTTACTGATTTCATCAAGCAGACCAGGCTGTTCCTTTTCAGCTTGTTTACAGATTGCCTGCATTTCTGGATTATCCAAATTCAGATGGGGAATACCTCCATTAAACGATAATACTGTTGAAACTTCTCGATGCGCCTGTTCCTTTGAATCAGCCACATAAATATAAGAACGTACCCAAATATCGATTTCGGAGGGGTCACGTCCGGCTTTTTCAGCTCCTTGATAAATTTTGTCAACTTTCCATTTCATAAAAAATGGGAGTCCTCCCATAAAAACCACTCCGTCAGCTAATGCCCCTGCAACTTCCAGGCTTTTTGGTCCCTCAGCAGCTACTATTATCGGGGCAACATCGCGTATCCATTCAGAATGCATTTTTACCCCACCAAATTCAGTCTCTCGACCACTCATGTAATCACGAAAAAATTGTATTGACCTCCTCATCTCCTCTATAGGTCTAGCCTTGAGACCCATTGTAGCCACGGAACTAAAACCTGAACCAATACCTAAAAATACCCTTCCACCTGACAATTCATTAATTGTAGCTGTCGCATTAGCTGTAACAGATGGATGCCGTGTAAATGGATTTGTAACTGTCTGTCCAGTATGTATTCTGGATGTATTCAGAGCAACAAGTGTCATCATTGAATAAACATCTCTACAAAGATTTTGAGAATCTAGGAAAGATAGATGAACGAATCCACTATCTTCAGCTACCCGAGCTAACTCTGGAATATCTGCAATCTTATCATTACGGCCACTTGCAACACCAAAGTCAATCTTCATATAATACCTCTCTCTAACACCACAATTTTACTTAATAGTATCCATGCCTAAATGTACAGGCTTTGGGAATAGTGTGCAAATATAAACCTTTCTAGGCTATAATATTGCTAGAATTATATTAATCCAAGGATATTGGAGGAATTATCATGGATTTTGGACTAAATGAAGGCCAACAAATGTTGAAAACAAGTGCTCGGGAATTCCTAGAACGCGAGTGCTCAAATTTATATGTCAGAGATATGGAAAAATCCTCAAAAGGTTATTCTGAAGAAATGTGGAATAAGTTGGTTGAACTAGGTTGGTTAGGTTTAGTTATTCCTGAAAAGCAAGGAGGACTGGAATTGAACTTTCTAGAACTTGCTTTGATACTTGAAGAAATGGGGAGAGTCAATTTTCCAGGCCCTTATTTTTCAACAGTGGTACTTGGAGGTATGACTATATTAGAAGCAGGCAATGCCCAACAAAAAGATGAATATTTACCACTGATAGCAGAGGGCAAAGCCATTTTTTCTATGGCATTGACTGAACCTACAGCAAGCTGGGCACCATCTGGAATAGAAGCTACTGCTAAACAAAAAGATGATCAATATATACTAAGCGGTACTAAACTATTTGTTTCTAATGGTGATACCGCTGATTACTTTATTGTAGCTGCGAGAACCTCCGACTATAAGGACCCCCAAAAAGGGATCACCCTTTTCATAGTTCCCAGCAATAGTAAAGGTATAAGTGAAACTTCCCTTAAGACAGTCGCTTCAGATCACCAATCGGAATTAGTATTTGAAAACGTAATATTGCCCACATCTACAATTCTTGGGGAAAAAGATGCGGGGTGGCCAATAATTCAAAAGATATTAGAATACGCTGCCGTTGGAAAGTGTGCAGAGATGATTGGTGGAGCAGAAAAAGTCCTTGATATGACCATAGATTATGTAAAACAACGCAAGCAATTTGGAAACCCCATCGGAAGCTTCCAAGCTATACAACATCACTGTGCTAATATGGCTACTGATGTAGAGACTTCAAAATATATCACCTATCAAGCGGCATGGAAAATAGGCACTGGATCGGAAGCTTCTGTTGAAGCATCAACAGCGAAAGCATGGGTCAATGAAGCTTATAAAAGAGTATGTGCTTTGGCTCACCAATGTCATGGAGCAATTGGATTTACCAAAGAACATGACTTACAATTATATACACGTAGAGCTAAGGCAGCAGAATTAGCCTTTGGGAATGCGGATTTCCATCTAGAAATAGTAGCCCAATCTATGGATATGTAAATTCATTTGGATTAAAGTCAATATTTCTTTCCGAACCTATAGATAAATTGGACGTATTATCAAGGTAGGCTATTTACATGACATTTCTTGCACCCTAATTTAACCAGGTATTAGAATCAGCTTTTGATTTAAAATGATTCTACCTTTTGTAATATTTACAGAGGTGATATGCAAAATGCATGAAAATAAAAGGAGTTTAAATTGAAATTAACTTTAGAACAAGCTGAAAGGATACTAAATTTCGCAAAAACGAAAATTTCTGAACTCGATTTGAAAATGAGTGTTACCATTACCGATGATAGGGGTGATTTAATCGCTATGATTCGTACCGATGGAGCTTCGTGGAGAACACCAACAATTTCTAGAGGTAAGGCTGTTGCAGCTGCTTGTTTTGGGCTGCCAACAAAGGATCTTGAAAGCCGAGCTAGCTCTCCAATTTTCCAGGCATTCACCGTTGCTGAAAACGGAATGTTTATAATGGGACAGGGTGCTTTGCCCATTTTTCTAGAAGGTGAATTGATTGGTGCTGTAGGTGCAAGTGGTGGAACACCTGTTGAAGATGAAGAAGTTGTTGCATATGGTATATCCCAAGCTGGATTATCATACGAATAAATTCTCTAAATAAATTTATACGGCTTTGGCAATCTTTTTCCGAATATTGTTTGAATACTGATTGAGCTAGTAATTAAAAGGACCTTTTCATGCTAAATGATTGCATTTTTTGTAATATTTACAAAGGTAATATACCAAGCGAAATTTTATATAAGGACAATCAGTGTTATGTTATTAGGGATATATTCCCAAAGGCCCCAACCCACCTACTTATAATTCCTATTAAACATCTTACCTATCTTAAAACAATGAAACCTGAATATGAGAAACTTATAGGTCATATTTTTCTAATAGCACCAACAATCGCATCCAAAGAAGGCTTAACAGAAAAGGGGTTCCGTCTAGTTGTCAACCAAGGAACTGCAGCAGGTCAAGAGATTGC
>CAYTFF010000008.1:8226-15038 GCA_964437045.1 uncultured Dehalococcoidia bacterium | reverse complement strand
AGATTGCACATCTCCACTTTCATCTCCTAGGCGGTCGAATCCTAGGAGATATGGGATAACATTAGGTTTTATTTAATGAACAATATACCGATACAAATTCAGGAAAAAATCAAGCAACTACCGGATGGTTTACAATCTCATCTCACTAGAGTCAGCCTGATAGCATATGATCTATCTAGGAAACATCAAGTAGATACGGAAAAGGCTCAATTTGCAGCTATTTGTCATGATCTAGCTAGACACCTTGAACCCAAAATGCTATTAAAAGAAGCTGGCCGATTGTCTATTTCAATAGGTGATATTGAAAGGAAAGCCCCTATTTTACTCCATGGTCCAATCGCTGCTACTTGGTTAAGTCATGAAATGGGAATTCAAGACAAAGAAATATTACAGGCAGTATATTCCCACTCCACTGGATGTAAAAACATGACAAAACTGTCGAAAATTGTCTTTATTGCCGACAAAGTTGATGAAATGAAATTGGTAGGAAAACCACACTTAGTTAAAATTCGGGAACTTGCATATAAAAACTTGGATAAGGCCATGCTCAAATATTTCAATCATGAGCTTAAGATATTTCTTGAAAAAGGGGGCTATATTCATCCTTCAACAATTGAAGCAAGAAATGATCTGCTTGAATTACTAGAGTGAAATTTGTGATCTTCTAGAAACTCAAATTAATCTGTCTTTTTTAAACAAACCAAGAGAAAGCCTGTTTACAAATAATTTATTCCTCAGAAGGGTCATCCTCTTTCTCAATTTCTCTAAGAAAATTCTCTACCTCAGGAGAAAGGGGATGTTCATCCTTTTTCGCTAATTCTGGAACATGCTCCTGATCGTAAATATTTTCTAACTGACGTACAACCGCAACCATTCTAGGATCTACCTTGATAGCTTTTTCCAGCTCTATTCGCTGCCGTTCTGCTTCCTTTGCAATATCAGATAATTCAACATCAAATCCATATAAGTCCATAATCAATCTTAACATCACTTCCTGCCCTTTATAGTTCTCTTCTAGCTGTGCATAAGAAGGAAGCTGCAAAATCATACTTAAGGTTTCAATATTTATTTCTCTAACTTTTTCAGTTACCATTGCTATGATACTAGTCGGGCCTTCATATCCGCTACCATGAATGTTTTCCTTTTTAAAAAATTGTTGAACAGACTTTTCTGTAGAACTTCCAGATGTTCTTAACGGTCTAGTATGGGGAGATGGGCCATACATAGACCCAATTTGACAATAACGCTTTACATCAAGCTTCTTGGCTATTTGAAAGACTGAATCTACTAAATCTTCTCCTCGATTATGTGGTTCCATAATATGGAGAAATAAAACATCGTTTTCACCTAATCCTTTGCCATATCTCAAAACAGTATTGGGGACATTAATTCTACGGCTACCTTCAAGACGATACATCGTGGGTCAAAAACTAGTAAAATCATAAAAAGTGCCTGGATCAATTAGAGTTCCTAAATCCAGAGCAACAAAAAGCTTCTCTAATGTCTCTAATGTCAAGGTTCCTACTGAACCTACATTTATCCATGGCTCAAGAGAAACTAACATATGCGGTTTATTTAGTTCGGGAATGGGCTCAATTAATTCAAAATCCCCTATTTGCATGAGATTTACTCCAACATAAAGGTGAAAAGACCAGCCTAATTCTACAACTAACTGGGTAATTGCTCAAGATAATCTTTAGAATGCTTGCGACTTAAGAACCATCGCTGTACCATTGCACCTTCGATATAGTATCACAATTAGGAAACTATATGAGCAAAGTCACACAAATGGAAATCTGGATTAGATCTACTGATGTAGATTCGGATGGCATTGTCAATAATGCCCACTATTTCGAATTCTTCGAACAGGCTCGTATCAAACATAATATAGCTCTTGGACTGGTTATAAGACCAAGGGCTCCAGGGCACCACGATCGAGCAATAACAATTGCTGAAACAACGGCCAAATTCAAATCTCCATTACAATATCTAGACTCAATATTAGTAAGATGCTGGACTAAAGAAGTAAGAACGCGAAGTTTCTTACTCGAGTATGAGATTGTCTTACGAGAAACTGGTAAGCTGATTGCACAAGGATCTTCTGCTCAAGTCTGGCTAAATAATAAAGGGGAACCAACTCCTCTACCAGAAGACAAGAGAAAAAGACTTATCGACAGCATAGTAAAATAATTATTTTCTACTTATTGGCTAAACCTATTTGAAACAACTCTTTCACATGTTTAATTAACTGCGTATAATGTTTGAATGTAACTAATGGAATGTATGATTATGGTATTTATAAACTTAATAATTTAATTTTAGTTTCATTTCCTCAGATAAAGAAACATATTTATCAAATTGGAGGTATAGATATGCCCCACGAAACCATTCAAAAGCCTGACTTACATCAATTTAAAGTGCGCCCAAATATTGAGGATTATAGTGCTGCCGTTAATGGGTTCAAATGGGAGGATATCTATCAAGAAATAGACTGGCTTCCAGAAGGAGCCCTTAACAAGGCACATGAATGTATAGATCGGCATGTAGCCAATGGTTATGGAAATAAAGTAGCAATGTATTGGGAAGGCAAAAATGGTGCCCAGGAAACTTATACCTTTCTAGAAATGAAGGAAGAAACGGACAAATTCGCTAATGGCTTAAAGGACCTTGGAGTCAAGAAAGGTGACCGTGTATTTACTTTCATGGAGCGACTTCCAGAACAATACATTGCTGTTTTTGGAATCTTAAAGGCAGGCGCAATAGCCGGCCCTTTGTTCTCTGCGTTTGGTCCAGATCCAGTACGAGATCGTCTAATAGATAGTGGAGCTAAAATCCTAATAACACAACCACAGCTGCGAGAAAAAATTTCTACTATTATCCCAGATCTAACTAATCTTGAACATATTATCATTGTAGATAAATTAAACAAGAAAGAATCTCTCAAAAAAGGGGATATTAGTTATAGTAACCTAATGGCAAATAGCTCAAAGAATGCGGGGATGGTCCAGACCAGCCAATTTGATTACTCAATTATGCACTATACATCTGGCACTACTGGAAAACCCAAGGGAGCTGTTCACCGCCATCAGGCAATATTGCAACAATATGCTACAGGTAAGTGGGTTTTGGATCTTCACTCGGAAGACATTTATTGGTGCACAGCAGATCCTGGCTGGGTAACTGGGACTTCCTATGGCATGCTAGCTCCTTGGAGTAACGGGGTAACACAGCTAATATACGAAGGAGGATTCTCTGCTAATACATGGTATAAATTAATTGAAAAATATAAAGTGACTGTCTGGTATACAGCACCTACTGCTATCCGAATGCTAATGAAAGCTGGTAATGAAATACCTGAGAAATATGATTTGTCTAGTCTGCGTTATATCAATAGTGTTGGAGAACCGTTAAATCCAGAAGGTGTTATTTGGGGCACAGAAGTGTTTGGGCAACCTATACATGATAACTGGTGGCAGACCGAAACAGGTGCCATTCTGATCGCCAACTATGCCGCAATGCCAGTAAGACCAGGCTCTATGGGACGCCCTATACCAGGAATAGTTCCCACCATACTTGATGACAACTATGATGAAGCTCCTGTTGGTGAAGAAGGAGCCCTAGCAATACGCCCAGGATGGCCATCAATGTTCCATACTTATTGGAAAAACCAGGAAATGTACAACTCTAAATTCCGAAAAGGATGGTACATTACAGGGGACAGGGCTAGAATGGATGAAGATGGTTATTTTTGGTTTGTAGGAAGAACCGACGACGTTATTAATACAGCTGGACATTTGGTTGGTCCATTTGAGGTAGAAAGTGCTTTAATTGAGCACCCAGCTGTTGCAGAAGCAGGAGTAATAGGAAAACCTGATCCAATTGCAATGGAAATCGTTAAGGCATTTGTTTCTCTCAAAGATGGTTATTCCGCCAACCAAAAACTACGCAATGAAATAATGAGATTTGCGAGAGGAAAACATTCTGCAGGTCTAGCCCCCAGAGAAATCGAATTTCTTCCGTCCTTGCCAAAAACACGTAGTGGAAAGATTATGCGTCGCTTATTAAAATCCCGAGAATTAGGCTTACCTGAAGGAGACACTAGTACCTTAGAAGATGATTAATATATATATTCAAGGGAAGATTAAAAATACCTTGATACAAATTACACACCTTAGGAGTTTAGTATAATGCGCAAAATAGAAATAGAACTCAACGGCCAGTGGGTGGAAAACCCGGTCTCATACTTATCTGGAGTGGTAAGTGAAGCGTTACTTTTGGATGAAGAAGCCCCAGAGACATGTCAGGCTTTATGGGATTCCTTACCAATATATACACGAACCATTCATACATTTGCTGCAGGACAATGCTGGAGAACCGAAAGTAATCATGAACTCAGGAAAAAGGACGCCTCCATAGAAAATTTAGCGCAAGAAATGATCCCTGGTGATATCTTCTATCATGATAGTAGAGGAATGGGTAATTATAAAATTGCATTCTGTTATGGTAATGCAAAATGGCCTGTTCCAGCATGCCATATAGCTCATATAGACAAGAACCTGGAAGGTTTAATAAATATGTCCCGAAGAATTCTCTACGAGGGGCCTATTACAGTTACTATAAGACGTAAGGATTGAAGATTATATAATGGGATGGATACTAGTATCGTTATCTAGCGCAGCTGTATCGGGAATCCTTAGCATTATAGACAAAAAAGTCTTAACCAATTTCTTGCCAAATGTGGGTAGTTTTGGTCTTCTTCTTTCATTAATGTCCATCATTAGCGGAATTCTAATTATTTGGATTGTTCCTCAAGCCTCCTACGTAGAGAACAATATAAAATTTTTAGCAGCACTAGGTGGATTTATTTGGGGATCAGGCTTATTAGTTTATTTCCATATGCTAAGAATAGAAGAGGTGTCCAGAACCAGTCCTGTATTTCATACATATCCTGCCATTGTCGCGGTTCTAGGTGTTTCATTTTTGGATGAACATCTCAGCATAACCCAGTTGTTTGCAGTTATGATGACAATAACTGGAGCCATTTTGATATCCACTAAGATAACTGGAAGCGGAATCTTTAATATCAATAAATCAACTTTTACGCTTCTTATGCTAGCTAGCTTATTAGCAGCTATTGGTCAACTTACTAACAAATATGTCCTAGATAACGCACCATTTTGGACTATATTTGGATTCAGAAATATTGGAATAGCAATACCTTTCCTTGTCTTTTTATCTAAAGACAATCTATCAGGCTTAATAAATGGCATGCGGCATCCAGTTGGAAGATATGTTCTTATATTTGGGGAAATCATTTATGCAACCTTTAGTGTTTGGTTAGCTTTAGTTGCGGTAAATATGGGGCCGGTATCTATAGTGACTGCACTTATAGGCACGAGGCCAGCCTTCATATTCATATACAGTATCATTCTAAGTAAGGTTAAATTTAATATATTAGACGAACCTATTACAAAAGAAATTATTTTATCAAAAGCTATAGCAATAACACTTGTCGTCCTAGGTGTAAGTACCATCATTTTATTGTAACCAAACAACTACCAGATTGTATTTTAAATATATATCCAAATAGAGGAGTGGCAAATGACTTGGGTTGCTATAGCAGTAAGTAGTGCTGCCGTTGCTGGTGTCTTAACCATAATAGACAAGCAACTTGTATCTAAATATCTCAACTATTTCCCTAGTTTCGGTTTACTGCTAGGCATTTCATCAGTAGTTTGGGGAACAGTAACTTGTATTATCTTCCCATTGTCATCTGAGATATCAAACAGAGAACTTTTAATAGCTTTTAGCTCAGGCTTAATATGGAGTGCATCACTCGTACTGCATATGTTTGTCCTAAAAACCGGCGAGGCTTCTAGGGTAAGCCCTGTGTTTAATACGTACCCTGCTATAGTGGCAATTCTGGGTGTATCATTCCTCGGTGAGAGTCTCGTCTGGTTTGGGTGGCTAGCAATACTTTCAACTATCACTGGTGCAATTATCGTCTCAATTAAACAACAACCTAATATTAAAAGACTCAAGATTGATAGATCCTTTATACTACTAATAATTGCTGCGTTTTTTGCTGCTCTAGGACAAATAGTAAGCAAAAATGTATTAGAAACAGCTCCATTTTGGAATGTGTTTGCACTAAGATGCTTAGGAATAGGCATCCCATTCCTTATTTTTATATCGAAAAATTCATTAAAGGGACTTGTAGTTGGATTACAACATCCTGTTGGACGCTACTGGATCCTAATGGGTGAGTTTTTTTATGGTGGTTTCGCGGTCTTATTGCCTGTATTTGCCATACATTCTGGGCCTATATCTGTGGTTTCTGCACTTATTGGAACACGTCCTATCTTTGTATTTTTGTACAGCACTATATTAAGCACATCTATATTTAAAGTAATGAACGAGCCACTTAAAAGAAATACAATAACAATTAAGGCAATTGCTATAGGAATGGTAGTAGCAGGTATAGCAACAATAAGCGTATTATAAAGATCCATGACAAAATTACATCTAAACGAAATAGACATAAACCGGATTCAAACCATAATAAGGCAAATCCAAGAAAATCCTGATTTATCGGATAAATTAGCCAAATCTATTTGGAAATCACGTGTTTTATGGACAGGTAATTTTCATACTACAGCTTTCTCAAGGGAGCTTAATCCTATAGAAATAGACCAAGTTGATTGGCTGACAGGAGATAATAGAGGTTTTAGCCCTCAAGAACTGTTGCTAGCATCTTTAGGATCCTCAGTAGCCATTGTATTTGTAACCAATGCAACTGCATTGGGAGTAAC
>CAYTFF010000008.1:4188-8216 GCA_964437045.1 uncultured Dehalococcoidia bacterium | reverse complement strand
ACATAAGAGATGTTAGAAATCGAAATTGAAGGTGAATTAGACATACCTTCAGTGTTAGTAATTTACAATGGATTCCCAGGGTACAATAACATTTCTATAACCATAGAGGTAAAAAGTAATGCCCCTGTAGAAGTATTAGAAATGATTCAAGAAAAAACTATCAAATTATCTCCTGTAGCAAACACCCTAGAAAGCCCTGTGCAAATTGCCACCAATCTTAAAATTATAAAATAAGATGTATCGTGGCATTTCTATTGGTAAATAAACAAAATAAGTAATTAAAGCAGATTAAAATAGAATTTCTGAATTTTAAGCAAGACTACCTCAATTAGGTGTAAATAGGATAATGAACTTAGTTAAGATTAAGAAAAATAAGATATTTTTCGGGTGGTGGATTGTTCTATCTGCATTCTTAATATTCATGACCACATCGGCATTACTTTTCACAGGCTTCGGAGCATATTTTGTATTCATACAGAAGGATATGAACTGGAGTAAAACAATTATATCTGGTGCCTTCTCGATGTCCCGCATGGAAAGTGGCATTATTGGACCTCTTCAAGGATGGCTAGTAAAAAAAATCGGTCCAAGAATGGTAATACAGGTAGGAGTTATTATCCTAGCCGCAGGATTTATACTTTTTAGTAAAATTGATTCAATATTAGATTTTTATGTAGTCTTTTTTTTCATGTCCCTTGGGTTAAGCCTAGCTGGATATCTTACAATATCCACTAGTCTAATAAATTGGTTTGAGAGAAAACGTGCTACAGCACTCGGTATTTCCAATTCCGGATCTGCTTTAGGTGGTCTTATGGTGCCAATGGTAGCATGGTCTTTAGTTAACTTTGGGTGGAGGGATACTGCTTTTTATTCTGGGATTTTAATACTGATTATCTTGCTTCCGGTTAGTCTTTTGATTCGCAAAGCACCAGAAGAATATGGGCTATTCCCAGACGGAGATCTTGACAAAAGACTTGATTTTCCAAAACAACAGGAACCTAATAGAGTTCAAAGCAAGGATTTATCATTGAGCGAAGCTCTCAAGACAAGTGCTTTCTGGTATACGTCATTGGGACATGGTGCTGCACTATTTGTTGTTTCTACAATGATGTTACATTTAATTCCGTATATTGTAGATAACGTTGGAGCTTCTGTTCAGTCGGCTTCTCTGGTCGCTGCAACGATGACAGGAGTACAATTATTTGGTCAATTTAGTGGAGGATTCCTTTCCGATAGAGTCGAAAAAAGAAAAGTTATTGTTATTTGTATGTTTGGACATGTAGTTACCCCTATTGGATTAGCATTTACAAGTTCATTACCTGTGATCTTCTGTCTTGTTATATTACATGGACTTGCCTGGGGAGTAAGGGGACCATTAATGGCTGTGATTAGAGCTGATTATTTTGGGCGTAGTTCATTTGCAACCATTATGGGTTTTAGCTCTATGATAGCTATGATTGGTATGATTCTTGGTCCAATAATTGCTGGACTAGCTGCAGATTTCTTGGGTAGTTATAAATGGGTCTTCTTTATCCTAGGAATCATTCCAGCATTAGGAGCTGGGTGTTTTTATTTGGCTAAAAATCCAATAACTGGTAAGTAAAATGAAAGACAATATATTTGATTTACTTATTTAGAAATCAATAAACCCTAGTCTCCATATCTAAATTATTATCTATACGCAACATGAATTTCAAAATTTTTAACTTGATTGAATTATCTTATATTCAGTTAGTTCATTACTCTTGACCATATATAAGCGTTCCTATAACATTTCTGAACAAATTGATCTTAGTCCGGAGGCAACCTTGAATTACGAAAACATATTGGTTGAATATGATAATGGGGTAGGCCAAATAACACTAAATAGACCCAATGTTCTTAACGCCTTAAGCTCGGCACTAATGCGTGAATTAGACGAGGTAATATCAAAGATGGAAAATGAAATTGAGGTTAAGGCTATTATAATAACAGGATCTGGAAGAGCTTTTTCAGCTGGTGCTGATATTAAAGAAATGACACAACTTTCAAAGGATGGCCGTTCTTTACCATGGGATGAAAGCCGGGAAGGTTATCTTTGGCATCTGGCAACCTGTAAAAAACCGATCATCGGTGCAATTAACGGGCTTGCCTTCGGGGGCGGCGCCATGCTTGCCTCAGCCCTAGACCTTATGGTTGGAAGTTCTCTTTGTATTTTTAATTATTTAGTTGTTACTTATGGACGCTTAAATTCTACCTGGTCTGTACCTATTCTCGTTCCTATGCCTATTGCCAAAGACCTACTTCTTACAGGCCGAGAAGTAAAATCAGATGAGGCATTTAGAATTGGCCTCTTAAACCGTCTAGTTGAACCAGAAAATCTTATCCAAGAGGCTAAAAATATTGGTGAGATGATAGCTAATAATAATCCTAGAATGGTGGAGGGGATAAAACGTCTGCTGAACCAAAATATAGGAACTACTTGGCAAGAGATGATAGAAATGGAATCCAAAGCCAAAGCATCTGATCTTAAAGATGAGCCAGTAGAAAATAGCTTCAAGGGTTTCCTAGAAAGAAAAAAAACTCACGGGGACAATCAAAGCTAAATCGCACGTTTACATTTGATACATCTGGCTTCTTCAATTTCTGTAATAGCGATTAGCATGGTGAAAACCCATCCCAAAGATCTTATACATAGTCCAGCTAGTACTTTTCTATGATTTGAATATTTATACTTATTAGCTATATCAACAATATGATATGGTTAGTGAGGCTGTAAATAACAATTCCATAGTAGGAATGGAGCCCTTTTAGTGTTTACTAACGTCATAAATTTCCTTTATAAATTAAGAATATATAGTTATAGTGCAGCTCCTAAATCTGATAGGACGTCTAGACCTCCTATATTTTATGGGTGGTATGTGATAGTTGCAGGATTTGCAGGATATTTTGCCATAGGCACTACAACAACAGAGGCTCTATCAATATTTATTAGCCCAATAGCTGACGAATTTAAGTGGAGTCGTAGTCTGATATCAGGAAGTGTTGCTCTAGGCACACTATTATGTGCACCATTTTGTCTAATAGTAGGACCATATATTGATAAATATGGGGCAAAATGGATAGTCGCTATCGCTGCTTTCACAATTGGTATAGGTTTTCTGGTGATGGCTTTCACAACTAACCCATTTTGGTTTTACGTTGGAGTAGCCCTAACCAGAATCGGTGGTGTCGGACTAATAGGACTCGCAATTAATACAGCGATAGCAAATTGGTTTATAAAGAAAAGAGGAAGAGCTGTTGCCATAGCAACCATGGGTGCATCCTTATCAATTATCTCTATACCACTAATAACTCAAATCATATTAGAAATATACAGCTGGAGAATAGCACTAATAATTTTAAGTCTTATAGTATGGATAATAACTATTATCCCATCTATTTTTCTTCTGAAACGTAGACCTGAGGATATCGGGCTTGTACCTGACGGAGGTAAATTATCAAACCAAATATCTGATGCAGAAACAACCGCTCCGTTAATTCAATACGGGCCTGAACAAACAGATTATGATTGGACATTAAGTGAGGCTATCCGTACAAGATCTCTGTGGCTTTTAGTAGTTTCTGTTCCATTGTCCATTATGGTATTAGGAGGGACAACTCTCCATCAAACAGCCTATCTAGTAGAACAGGGCCTCACCCCTGTTGCAGCGGCAAGTACTTTTAGTTTTTTTGCAATAGGCTTAGGAGTAAGTAGGCTTATTTGGGGTTTCCTCTCCGAACGATATGCCCTAAGATATTGCATGGCAGCAGGAGCAGTATTTATGGGAATAGGAGAATTACTCCTATTAAATAGTAATGTCTTAACTACCGCCATATTAGCGTCATTTGTACTAGGTATAGGTGTTTCTGGAGCGATAACACTGGAACCTATAATTTATGCAAACTACTTTGGGCGACTTCATTTGGGTACTATTAAAGGCTTCTCATCAATATTTTGGTTAAGAGCATTGACATCTGAAAAACCCCTCAAGATACTTTTTCATCAG
>CAYTFF010000008.1:1601-4178 GCA_964437045.1 uncultured Dehalococcoidia bacterium | reverse complement strand
GCAGCAGCTGGACCTATTTTATATGGTGTGGCCTACGATATAACAGGTAATTACGATACTATATATATGGTATAACTGGTGATAAAGGTATTAGCTGGTATTTTGATGCTGGTCACATTTCCACCTAAATGGAAGTCAATTGAGATACCAATAATTCAATCTAAGCTATGACTGAAATACTGGAAATATTTTTTTAGCAATAATTTCCATGGTGAAGAGCATAGAGTCTACCGTCTGATCTTGTAACCCATCTCTACCAAAGAAAGTATCTAAAACCATATGGGTTGCACCAATATTTTGGTACTTCTCCAAGCTATTCAATACCTGAGCCAAATCACCAATTAAAGGAAAATCTAACCTACTAGAAGGATGTTCTAGTATTTTGATTGATTCTCTAGGAGCTATCTCCATTTTATTAAATTCTCTTCCATTTTCTGGCAATTCCTGTTGTAAATACTTTACTCCAGCCTCTAAAGTTACTAAATCTATGGTGGATGGGTGCCAGGCATCACCATATTTTACTGCCCTTTTCAAACCAACCGGACGATTTCCTCCTATCCAAATTGGTGGATACGGTTTTTGAACAGGTTTGGGCTCAAAACAAAAATTTTCGAATTACCAAAAACTCCCATAGAAAGATGGATTTTCATATGTCCAAAGCTCAATCATTACCTCTATGGCTTCATCAGTCATAAGACCTCGGTTTTCCATTGGAGCGTCAATAAGACGAAACTCATCCCTCGTATAATCACTTCCTCCCGAAACTCCAACTCCAAAAATATGTCTCCCTTTAGAGAGAGCATCAATAGTAGCTGTCATTCTAGCAAGCATAAAGGGATTCCTATATGGAACAACAATTACACTTTCACCTAACAAAATATTATCAGTTATAGCAGCAACATAAGACAAAGTGGCAAATGGATCATAAAAATTAACCCCAAATTTATCTTCATCTTCCCCTGGGAAAATAATTGTACGATCGGTTATCCAAAGAGAAGCAAAGCCCATTTTTTCAGCTTCCTGGGAGACCTTTTTTATATTTTCAGTGGAGGCCACATGACGATAATGGGGTAACATTATTCCAAACTGCATAAAATCAACTCCTGATTAGGATTTCCATCCACTAAGTAGCAGAGATAGGTATTGCATTATAGGATTCACAATATGAAAATTAAAGAAAAGACGTCCCTTCTATAAAGAAATAGTTAAACTTTTCATGTTCTAGAATAGAATGGAAGAATGGCAACAGTTGCATCCATGAAAACGTTTTTCATTTTTATTTTAAGTTGAGTGCCAGGGGCAGAATATTGCAATGGAACATATCCCATACAAATACTCTCTTCAAGGGTTGGTGAGTAAGTACTACTTGAAATTTTACCAATCGTTTTATTTTCAAACTTAATCTCAGAAGAGCGTCTAGCAACATCTCGTCCCTTTAAAGTTAGTCCAACAATAGTTTTAGAAATGCCTTTTGTAAGAATTTGCTGCAAAGCTGCTCCGGCAATATAATTTTCCTTATCTAATTCAATGAATTTATCAAGTCTAGCTTCAAATGGATTAACAGTACTATCTATATCATTCCCATGTAAAAGAAGTCCTGCTTCTATTCGCAATATATCCCTTGCAAGTAACCCACATGGATTAGCTCCACGCCCTATTAGTAAAGTCCAAATGGATTCAGCATTTTCATTTGAACATATTAACTCAAAGCCATCCTCCCCTGTATATCCTGTTCGGGATAGTAGAACATCATTTCCAGCAATAAATGTCTCTACACATCTATAGGGTTTGAGTCTTTGTAGATCCGCTGGGGTTACGTCTTCCAGTATATCTACAGCTTGAGGCCCCTGAAATGACAACATTGTATACTGATGAGTGAGGTCTTCCAGTTTAACATTACCAGCTTCCTCTAAATATGGGTCTATCAAATTTAACACACCTTTAACACTTGATGCATCAACTAATAAAAGAAATCTAGCCTCACCAAGTCTATATAAAACAGCATTGTCTATAATCCCGCCTGCTTCATTACAAATAATATGATACTGGCCTTGCCCTATATCAAGTTCAGGAACTTTTATACTAAGAAAACGATCCAAAAAGAAAGCTGCATCCGAACCACTAAAACGGAGCCGTGCCCTGTGGGATGTGTCAAACATACCAGAGGTTTTACGCACAGAACGCACTTCTTGGCGGGCGCCGGAATAGTACGCCGGTAATTCCCACCCTACAAAGGAAACCATATGTCCTTTGAGCAAAGAGTGGGTTTCAAAAAGCGATGTGCGTTTGAGGTTAAGAGATGTTTCAACTATGTTAGACATACGAAAAACAGAGTATTATCTTAACTGAAATGACGACAAAAGTCAATTTTAATTGACTTTTTAACCCTATACAAAAAATTGACGGCCAAATTTGACCATGCTATTATTCTCCATATTGAGAACTATTGCGGAATACACACTTTGCTAGATCTTGAACAAATTACCTCACAGATTTCTATATGTACCCTCTGTAATTTATCACGCAATAGAAACAAAACTGTCCCAGGGGAAGGATCTAATACCCCATATATCTTGT
>CAYTFF010000008.1:1112-1569 GCA_964437045.1 uncultured Dehalococcoidia bacterium | reverse complement strand
GACCAACAGGGCAGGCCTTTCATAGGTCGTGCAGGGAAGTTATTAGAAGAACTCCTGTTATCAATTGGTTTAAAACGGTCAGACGTATTTATTACTAACATGGTTAAATGCCGACCAACTAATAACCGTGATCCTTTACCAATAGAAATAGAGGCCTGCAGGCCATTTCTTGAGGATCAAATTAAGCTACTTAACCCAAAAGTTATTGTAACACTCGGACGTTATTCATTATCAAAATTTTTCCCTACTGAAACAATAGGCAAAGCTAGGGGAAAACCTAAGGAGTGGAGGGGAAGGATTATATTCCCAATCTATCATCCAGCTGCTGCTTTACATCAAAGCCGATTAAAGGCTGTCCTTATAGAGGATTTCAATAAGTTGGCTGATCTAGTAAAACAACAAGAGCTAAATATTGCCAAAACAGACGACTCTAATCCCCAACAACTTAGTATGTTTT
>CAYTFF010000008.1:0-1102 GCA_964437045.1 uncultured Dehalococcoidia bacterium | reverse complement strand
TATGTTTTAAAAGATATAATGGGTAATATGGCATTAAAAATTATACCACTAGGTGGCCTAGGCGAAATAGGAAAAAACATGATGGCCTTAGAATATGAAAAGGACATCATTATCATTGATGCTGGAGTTTTATTCCCTGAAGAAGATATGCTTGGAATAGACTTTGTAATTCCTGATATATCTTATCTAATAGAGAATAAAGATAAAATTAGAGCCATATTAATCACTCATGGACACGAAGACCATATAGGCGCTCTTCCTTTTATACTGAAAGATCTAAACGTACCAGTATATGCCTCAAGACTTGCCCATGGTCTCATAAGTGTAAAACTAAAGGAGCACAAACAACTAAAAGGATCTACGCTTCATAGTCTAAAACCAGGGACTAAAGTAAAGTTAGGTAAATTTACCGCCGAATTCTTCAGAGTATCGCATAGTATACCCGATGCAATGGGAATAGCTATAGATACACCTCTTGGTCCAATCATTCACACGGGGGATTTCAAAATTGACCATACACCAGTGGACAATCATTCGGTCGATTACATAAGGCTTGGACAGCTCTCATCCCAAGGAGTATTCCTTTTACTTTCTGATTCTACATATGCGGAAATACCAGGCTACACCCCTTCAGAGAAAGTGGTTGGGGAAACTTTAAAACGCGTAATTGGAGAAGCTGATGGGAGAGTTATAGTAGCAACTTTTGCATCTCTTATAGCAAGAATCCAGCAAGTTATAGATGCCGCGATCTTCTATGATCGTAAGGTGGCCATCGTGGGACGCAGCATGATAAACAATGTAAAAATGACAATGGATATGAATTACCTTCATGCTAACAATGATACTTTTATAAACCCAGGAGATTTAAATAATTTACCAGATGACAAAGTAGTTATAATTACCACTGGAAGCCAAGGAGAACCAACTTCTGCACTTGTCAGAATGGCTAAAACAGAACAGAAAGATGTGCAGATTAAACCTGGTGATACTGTGGTGGTATCAGCCACACCAATCCCGGGTAATGAAAACCTAGTTTCTAGGACAATTGATAATTTATACCGATTGGGAGCTAATGTATATTATCATCGTAATGAACTGGTAC
>CAYTFF010000007.1:10045-22835 GCA_964437045.1 uncultured Dehalococcoidia bacterium | reverse complement strand
AGTATATATTGGTGGAGGCGGACCTAAAATGCTTAGATTAGCAGGTGAAATTGCTGATGGAGTTATTCTTTCCAGTAGTTTTGGCGTAAACCCAATTGCACTTAGGTGGAAACTAGAGAATATTTATTTGGGTGCAGAAAGTGCTGGACGCGACCCTTCCACAATAGATATATGGGCTCGGGCAATGATGTACGTATCTAATACAGCGGATGATGCTACTAAAGAGGTTTCTGGGTATGCAGTAAATAGTGCTTTAAGCACAATCATGCAATTTCAAAAAGCAACACCTGAAATTACTGAACTTAAGGCACGAATGATCAAGGCATATCCTTGGTTAATGGATGACTGTCAAAAAGTTTATGATGTTTACGAACCTTATATGCACGAACGTTTCGATACACCCGCTGCCCAAGCAGTTACAAAGAGACTTCTTGATATTTTCCATATGGCAGGCACAGAGGATCAAATAGGTGAAAAAATAGAAAAAATAGGTGAAACAGGAATTAAGACTGTGGCAACAACCTTATATACAATCGTTGATAAAAAAGGGATGATACAAGAAATAGGCAACAAGATTATACCTAATTTTCGTAAATAGAATTAATACTGGGTAATTCCAGTCATATCCCTTAACATAATATGACGACCTTAAATCATTTACTTTGGATTCCTATATTATTAAACAATTACATGGCTACTATATGATAACCTGTATCAACCGGCACTATCGCACCTGTAACTGCGCTTGATAAGTCACTACAAAGATAAAGGGCAGTCTTTGCTACCTCTTCATGTGAAATATTACGGCGTAGTGGTGCACGTTCAGCATGAGTCTGTTTCATTTTGATAAATCCTGGTATACCACGCGCAGCCAAGGTATCTAATGGACCCGCCGATATAGCATTGACTCTAATATTTTTCTCCCCTAATTCACCTGCCAATTGCCTAACTTCATGTTCTAGTGCCGCCTTGGCGGTACCCATAATATTATATCCAGGAAATACTCTAGTAGATGCATAAAAGGTCATCGCTAATATACTACCCCCATCTACCATTAATGGAACGGTTTCCCTTACGATAGGAATTAGAGAATAGGCACTTACATCTAATGCTAGTCGAAATCCTTCACGGCCTGTGTTTACAAAGCTACCACCTAAATCTTCCCGATTAGCAAATGCAACACTATGAATAAGAATGTCAATCTTGGAAAATTTATCTCTAATTTGTTTGAAGGCCACGTTAATACTTTCATCATCACTAACATCACATTCAACAGAAAACCCATTTTGAAGTGTGTCAGACAATTTCTCAACCGAATTTTTGAACCTTTCGTTTTGATAAGTCAATACTACAGAAGCTCCGGCTTTATCAAGTATACTGGCTATGTTCCAAGCTATACTGCGTTGATTAGCAACCCCAAACACAACAACATTTTTATCTTTAAGATCTATAGAATACATTTATGAACATCCTTCCCACGTTTTTGAATTCCCTGTAACTCATTTATATACTAAACGGAATTCTATATAGATTTAATATGGTCTATTAAGCTCATAGTAACATGTTTTGTTCCATTAGTTGGGCAACCATCTTTACCAATACAAATCTTGCCTGAAATTAACACTTCATCAACAACGGTTTCTAAAAAGTCAGCTGCGTTTATTTGTCCAATATATCTTAGCATCATAGCCCCGGACAATATTTGCCCAATTGGATTAGCTTTGTCACTGACTCCTATGTCTGGGGCAGATCCATGTACTGGTTCAAAATATGCATTGTCATCACCATAATTACCAGATGGGCACATCCCTAGTCCACCTATAACAGCTCCAGCAAGATCGCTGAGTAAATCACCTACGAAATTCTCCATAACCATAACATCAAAATTGTTGGGCCTAGCTACTAAAGCAGCGGCGGCGGCATCTGGATACAAATATTCTGTCTCTATACTTGGAAATTCCTGTGAGATTTCATTAAATATATCTGAGAAAAAAACGTGACTTTTTAATACATTAGTTTTGGCTAAACATGTAACCTTTCTTATGTTATCTCGTATAGTTTTACGGCCAGTTGCTATATTAAAAGCAAATCTGACCACTCTTTCCACTCCAGTACGGGTCATAAAAAGATTGTCTACAGCTGCGTAATTATTAGATATACCAAGACCACGTGAAGAATAAAGGCCTTCTGTATTTTCCCTGATAATAATTAAATCAATCGATCCAGGTTCGGCCTTTATGGGGCTATACACATTTTTATATAATTTAATTGGTCGTACATTAGCATAAACATCAAGTCCGGTACGTAATAATCCACCTAACAATCCTGCTTCAGTTCCATCGGGTTTTCTGACAGAAGGCACACCTACTGGACCTTTAAATATAGCATCTGCTGATCGACAGGCTTCAAAAGTATCATCAGTAATTGCGACTCCTTGTTGCTTATACAGCTCTGCACCTGCTTTATGTTCATTAAAAATTAAATGGTAAGTTCCAAAATACTCTTCAACAGTATTCAGAACCTCTATTGCAGATTTAGTTATTTCAGGTCCTATACCATCACCAGGTATAAGAACTATATTATAATTATGCATTTTAAAAGGTTAAGTGAAATATCTCTTTAATTAATTGTATTTTTTATAAGCCATATATACAAGATCAACTCTAAAACAGTTACAGAAATTTGGGCATTACTCGTTCTGCGAAAAGTTTCATTGATTTCTTGATTTTATCATGCCCAAGACTACCAACTGAAAAAGAACAATTCAATTGTGTAATACCCACCTCATCCCTATAACGTTCTATTTGGGCTGACACCTTATCTGGAGTACCTGAAAGTGTACGTGTTTTGGTAAAATCTTCCAATGCCGGTTCATCAGTAACAGATCTCACTTTCGCTACACCATTTTCTATATTCAAGGTCCCATTGCGTAAGTGATTGGCCATTCTGTACTGCCATCTATGATACTCAGCTGCCTCACTTGCATCACTCTCATTTTTTGTGACGTAGATTTGATTCTGAACTGAAAAATCCATCTTGGTAGAATCCTTCCCAGAGTTATTTGCTGCCTGGCGAAAGATTTTACCAACCTTAGCCAAAAGTTCATAGGATCGTCCAGCACCTGACGTAAACAAATTAAAACCATGGCTGCCCGCGTTCTTAATACTTTCATCAGATTGGGCGGCTACCCATATAGGAGGATGAGGTTTTTGTATGACTTTTGGATAGGTAGCCAATTCTGGAAAATTATATATATCCCCTTTATAAGAAAAACTTTCCTTATTAAAGGACTTCATCAATATTTCTACAAATTCTTCATAATTGTACCTGCTTTTCACCATATCAGTACCGAAAGCATCAAATTCATGAACTTGATAGCCTCGGCCAATGCCTAATTCTAAACGACCCTCAGTTAGAAGATCGGTCATTGCAATGTCTTCAGCTAAACGAATTGGATGCCAAAGTGGCAGAACCAAAACTGCAGTTCCAATTCTTACTGTTTTCGTAATTTGGGCTACCTTGATAGCCAACGGCAAAGGGTTGGGACAAAATCCATAATTCGAAAAATGATGTTCAGCAAGCCAAATAGAATCAAACCCGAGATCTTCAGCCAATTTCATCTGTTCGAAAGCATTTTCGTATACAGTTTTTATTGAATCCATATTTGGAGATTGAAGTAGGAAAAAGGCTCCAAATTTCATATCTCACCTCTTGGGAAACAGCTTATGTTGGATTTTAAAGTACTAGTCTTCAAAGGGCAACAAGTACAATAGAATCTATACTTTTATAATCATCATGTAACATTTATCGTTGCTTTAACGGTTCTTTATCAGTATGTATTACTCGATTTAACAGTAAAGATAATTCATTTATGTTTTCTAAATCTTCAAGATTATCAATCATTTTTTTTAGTTTATCAGCGTAAGCTTTCCCTAAGAGAGCCGATACTATAACGTTAAACTTGTTATTCAATTCTTCTTCACTTAGCGGATTTTGAGGGTCACCTTTCGGAATCGGAACAAGCTTTTCAAACAATCTGCCATCAACAGTCTCTATGCATACACGCCCAGGCCATCTATATTCATTTAAATTATCATCAGCCTGAAGGTGAACTTTTTCAGCTTCAGTAAGTATTTTAGAGTCCCCAAGTAAACTATCATTCATTGTATCGACACCATGATGTCCATACGAAAGTACTGCCCCCAGAACAAATGGGAAACTGTATTGGGCTTGTTCTATTGAAATAGGATTTTTGTTATTCAGGGCGGCATGATGTTTTTTAAGAGATACTGTTATCTGGCTGATATCAGATCCTTTAAGGGAATTGGTATTCATTATATCCATAACCCCATCTAAAGTAGCATGGGTGTACCTACATGAAGGATATGCCTTAAAGTAATTATTCAATATTTCAAATTTATATCCTATGGTGTCCGCACTTGTCCCTTGAGCGATATCATCATCAAAGAAAGAATTAGGACCAGTGAATCCTTGTTTTGCCAGATAGGCCGCTTGAACCCCTGCTATACCAGCCCAACCTAAACATTCTTTTGTTGTATGGCCAAGGGTCTGTATCTGATATGGCCTTGTACTTGGAGTATGAGCAGAGGCTATGTTAATAGCCTGACCAATTTGTTCAACGTCTAAATTAAGAACCTTCGCTGTACCTGCTGCAGCCCCATAGGTTGCTCCAGTACCGGTACTATGATAAGGCTGTCCTGTCGCAGGAAATGGACCAGTTGAACCAGATTCTTGAGCTACCATAGTTTCCATTGCTCTTACAGCTATCTCATATCCAGCAATTACACCCTCTAGAAATTCTTTTCCATTTGCATTTGCAGCCTCTGATGCAGCTAAAACAGCAGGAACAATAACACCTCCAGGATGTCCCCCTAGATTATGCCCATCATCCATATCCAATGCACTAGAAGCAACGCAATTAGCAAAAGCAGCCTGGAAAGGAGATGCTTTATTAGAAGTACCAAATATGGTAACCCCATTTTCATTAGGCCAAAGAGATACAACTTCACGAGCCACTCTTGCTGCCTTAGAATCTATCCCACCCAGCATTACACCCAAAGTATCCATTACGCACAACTTTGCATGTTGCACTACTTTTTCTGGAATAGAATCTACATCTAAAGAGGCGACGAAACCTGCTGCCATTCTTGTACTCATAAAATCCTCCTAAGAAAAAATGATCGACTTAATGAAATAAATATAAATGCTAATTTGTTATTAACATATTCTAATACTTCAAAATTCACAATTTAATCAAAAAGTGAAGGCTACAGTCCAAAATTGAACTGTAGCCCTCATATTCTTCAGTGTTAACCTTGTGAAGTATTAGTCTTCTATCCACCAGTCTCTAAATCTGAAAGCGGCATTGAGATAGTATCCATACCCTTTGACTTCATCTTTCCTAACATGGTACTCACTAGGATAGACCTGGTATATTTCCACTGCATCATTGACGACGATTTCTTGAACTTCATCATACAATGCTTTCGCTTTAGCAGTGTCATATTCTGCTCCAGCCTGATCAATAAGCGCGTCAGCTTTGGCATTGCTATACCTCATAGGGTTACTAAAACCTTCGCTATGAAAGACTCTCTGAATATTTATATGTGGATCTGGACGGGCTGCTCGCCAAGAAATTATGAATGGAAATTGTCCTTGTGTCCAATGTCCCCAGTGCCCAGATGGTATTTTGGGCTCGATTGTAGCTCTTATGCCTGCAGCAGCCCAAAGCTCTTGTAAAACTTCACAATGATTTAACTTCGCCGTAGTTCCAGCACAAGGAAGAGGTATATCTACCCCATTTGGATAACCTGCAAGTGCCAATTCCTGTTTAGCTTTTGCTAAATCAAATTTCAAAGGTTGCAAATCAGGATTATGCCATACACCGAAAGCAGGCCCGGTTGGTATATAGGCAGGATTGGCTCTTCCATCCCAAAGTACGTCAACCATTTTTTCACGATCTAAAGAAAGCGACATAGCTCTTCGGAAATTCCTGTTATCAAATGGCGCATCGGCCCAAGTGTGTGCAATTATTACCTCAAACCTGCCTCCAGAAATTTCTTCCAGTATTAAGCCTGTTTTATCAACCAAAGATACATCCAGCCCTCTTATAGATTCGGCAAAGTCAACATCTCCAGTCCTAATCATCGCTAATCGAACAGTTTGATCCGCTGAATGATAGACTTTTATCTTATCAACATATGGAGCGTCTGGATTGTAATGAGTCGGGCTAGCAGACAGCTCGAGGGAAGCTGATGGCTTCCATTTGGTTATCACAAATGGGCCTGAGCCAACTGCATCTTTACCTTCACTTCCATATGGGTCTGCTTGAATTGCCGCAGGGTTTAATATCATCCCTGGCCTCTGTGTAAGGTTTGCAAGGAAAGGCCTGAAGGGACGCCCAAGGGTGAAACTTACAGTGTAGTCATCGATCTTATCAAATGATGTAACCTCTGCAAGCTGTTTAGTTCTTCTAGAAGGCAATCCCTGGGGCTCAATCAAATCTGTGTTCATATACCGATCAATAGTCCATTTTACAGCATCAGCATTCACAGGTGCCCCATCTGAAAACTTAACACCTTTCCTAAGATTAAAGGTAATTGTCTTACCATCAGCTGAGACATCCCAGGACTCGGCAAGATCAGGAACTATTTCATTGTTTACATTATTCCTAATTAACCCACTGTATACGCCATACATCCAGAATAAGGAACTCCACTCGTAGGAAAAAGTAGGATCCATTGTCCAACCAACATACTCCCTAGCGACGGTTATAGTTCCGCCCTTTTGGGGACCTGAAGCCTTCACAACAGGTGTGGCAGTAGGCAAAACTCTGGTTGCAGTTGCCCTGGCAGGTATTGCTGTCGGGGCCCCGGGAATAATTACAACAGGTGCCTGTTCAGCCGCAGCAGGCGCTGCAGGAGCGGCTGGGGCTGCTGGGGCAATAGGAGCGGCGGGAGCTGCTGGTTCTGCACAAGCAACCAAGCCGACCATTAGAGAGCCTACTAATAGCCCTCCTACAATTTTCATCAATTTATATGACCTCTTGTTTCTGTAACTGGTCATTCTGCATCCTCCTAATTAGTACCTATATGTCAAGTTCAATATTTATTATCTATGTATAAACGATAATTCTGATTATTTTCAAATACAAAACCACGCTGAATTCTACACTATCTGAAATCTGAATGTCAATACTGAACTAATAGATAAATTTAGACCTGTTTTCCAGTTTCCCCGGCTATTATTTGAATCACTTGCTCTATGGTTTTAGATCCAATATTTTGAGATTTACCATTTCCTGTAGAATCTCTCATTCGGACAGCAACAGAATCCATCTCAACTTCTCTATCTCCAACGATAAACATATAGGGTATTTTTTTAAGTTCAGCATCTCTGATTTTAGATTGCATACGTTCACTTCTGGAATCAACATTACATCGGAAGTTTAAAGAATTAAATTGTGCTCCAACTTTCTTAGCATATTCTATATGACGATCTGCTATAGGTATAACAACTATTTGAACTGGAGATAGCCATAATGGAAAAGCTCCACCATAATGCTCGATGAGAACTCCCATAAATCTTTCAATGGAGCCAAGCATCGCTCTATGTATCATAACCGGACGCCTATAACTTCCATTTTCTTCAACATAGTTTAAATCAAAACGCTCAGGCATTGAAAAATCTAATTGCACAGTGCCTAATTGCCAACCTCTGCCAATAGCATCGTCTACAAAAAAATCAATTTTAGGTCCATAAAAAGCTCCCTCACCTTTAAGTTTCTCAAACTGAATATCCAGACCAGTTAAAACTTCTTCCAATTTGGCTTCTGCCATATCCCATAATTCCTCCGATCCAACTCTGTCATCTGGTCGCAAGGAAAGGTTAATTCTAATACTCTCGAAATTAAAAACTTGGTAACTCTCCATGACCATTGAAATGAAGGATTTAACCTCATCATATATTTGATTGCATAATCTCTATCATCAACCACTGTAAAAAACATATTTTCACTATAATGTTCATAATGCCCAGAACGTTTCCAAAGATCAGTTGAAAAAATTTGGGGGGTAATAACTTCTTGATAGCTATATCTCTGGTAAAGATTTTTTACATAATCGATCAAAATATTATAAACGATCGTGCCTTTCGGCAAGAAAAATGGGCTTGCAGGAGCAATAGGATCAAAACTGAATAATTCCAATTCTTTACCCAATTTCCTATGATCACGACGACTGGCTTCTTCTAATTTATTTAAATGATCAACTAGAATTTGTTTGGATTCAAAAGCCGTTCCATAAATTCTTTGTAGCATCGGATTTTTCTCATCCCCTCGCCAATATGCACCCGCTACACTGAGTAATTTAACTGCAGCAATTTTACGAGTGGTTTCAACATGAGGGCCATGACAAAGGTCAGAAAAATCACCATGGCTATAAATACTAATAGGCTGGTTTTCTGGGATTTCGTTTATGATTTCTAGCTTAAATGGTTGATCTTCAAAAAGGCGAAGTGCTTCATCTCTGGAAATTTCCGTTCTCTCAAATGCCAATCCCTTTTTTATAATCTTTTTCATCTGAGATTCTATTGTTTTCAAATCATCCGGGGTAAATGGTCTAGAAACTTGAAAATCATAATAGAATCCATCTTCTGTTGGAGGACCAATTCCTAGTTTAACATCTGGGAAAACACATTTAACGACATCTGCCATTACATGAGCAGCAGAATGCCGTATAGATTCTCTAATCTGAGATTTATCTTGGTTGTTCTCTGAAGTTCCTGACATTTTCTATTACTATCAAATTTCCGTTAATAAATCTAATATTATGCGTGAAAAGGCAGTTTAGCAAGCTATATATCTACCATTTAGTAAAGAGAAAGTAGTTTTTAGTCTGGTATATGTATATGTTTAAACGCCTCTGCATATTTGATCTCATGGCCGTGTGCAGCTTCCTCACGCCACTGTCTCATACGTTGACTGACTTCATCCTCTCGCCACTGAATCTGTGATTCATGGGCCATCAGAGCTTTTATTGATGTTTCTATATGCAAAGTAACATCAATCCATTTATCAGGATTAGGATGCCCCATTATTAATACCTCTTTAACTTTGTGAGGCTTCAAACCATCTTTTAAAAGTTCAGGAAAAGTCAGATGATCTCTGGCAGTAGGAAATACAGCAGCAAGAGATGCCTCACCTGCAGCTATATGATCTGGATGTCCTACTCTAATTGAACCATTCAAGTTACGAGTGGGATAAGTTGTAATTAAAATATCTGGTTTATATTTTCGTATCTCCCTCGCAATATCACGCCTTAGATCTAATGTTGGCTCTAAATAAGCATCTGGGTACCCCAGGAATACCACATTATGTAATCCTAGTATTTTCCCAGCTACTATCTGTTCATCCTGTCGAATCTTAACTAATTCGGATGAGGTGATACTTTTATCTTCACTCCCCTTACTGCCATCAGTACATAAAACATATACTACCTTTATACCTTCAGAGCACCATTTCGCAACAGTACCTGAACATCCAAATTCAGCATCATCTGCATGGGCTACCACAACCATTGCACTATTATATTCATCTTTAATCGTCAAGTAATTTCTCCAATTTATTCTTTAATGTTTCAATTTATCTAGGCATAAATTTTTTTAGTTAAACTGAGAAAACCCATCTGGTGCTACAACCTCAATTAACTGTATATTATTCCCAGATACCGCCATATCGACAGCTTTTACCAACTCAACCCTATTGTAAACTTTTTGAGAATCTATTCCATAGGCATTACCTAATTTTACAAAATCAGGATTTACCAAATCACTAGCAATTATTCTGTCATTCATCCAAGCTTTCTGACGAGTTTTCAAGGCACCCCAAGAATTATCATTAATTATAATAACTATCGGATGAATGCCATACTGTACAGCAGTTCCTAATTCCTGCATATTATATTGAAATCCTCCATCCCCAGAAATTGACACTACTGGTAAGTCTGGTCTAGCAACCTTGGCACCCAATGCTGCAGGTAGTCCATAACCAAGTCCAGCCCATCCAAACGGATTTATAAAAGTTCCTGGTCTGTAACATTCAAACGAGCGATTCGCACCTGATACGGGAAGAGTAACATCAAAAGATAGTACCGTATCCCTTGGTAATACCTCTCTTAAAGCCTCCCAAGACTTGGCCTCATTAGGCCATTGCTCGTAAGTGCTAGCTAGAGCTTTCGTCTTCCATAACTTTACTTCTTTTTCATAAGCTTCACCTTTGTATATTTGGTCCGAATCAACCCTGTCAATCAATTGTTTGATTACCACTCCAGGATTGGCCTTAATACTAAGTTGAGCAGGATAATTCTTATTGAAATACCTATCATCAAGATCTATGTGAACTAAGGGAGATGGAAGTTTCAATCCTAGTCCTAATGTATCACGATATAATATAGTTGAACCTACAACAATACATAGGTCGCACCCATCTAAAAGTTCCCATTATGGATTCTTTCGCCAATGACTATTTCCCATTACAAAGCCAACTGATAAAGGATGGTCATCTGGAAATTTACCTTTAGCACCATCCAACAATCCTACTGGGCATCCTATTTTTTCGGCAAGTTGCACCAGATACTCAACTCCTCCGCAGAAAGACAATGCGTCACCTGCTAGTAAAATTGGGCGTCTTGCCTTTTTTATAAGTTTTATTAGCTGATCAATTTGTTCCTCAGGTGCCTCGGGTATTTCTGGTTGACCAGGGGGGTGTATGTCAATATCCTCACTTACTTTAAGTTGATCTGTGGGGATAATAATACTTATTGGTCTTGGGCGTTCAGTTTGAAATGAAATCATAGCCTTATCAAATGCCTGTGGGATTTGATTGACATCTCTGACCAGGGTACTCCAAGAAGTTACATTTTGAAACATATTAACCTGATCTCTACTTTCATGACGTGCGCCTCTACCATGTCCTATTAAAGAATTTTCTATGTCAGTTGTAACCTGTAATACTGGTGATGATGATGCATAAGATTCACCCATACAATGCATAGATCCAGCAGCACCCGGCCCAGAACTTGTAATAATTACCCCTGGTTTACCACTTACACGTGCATACCCATCAGCCATAAACCCGAGTGCTAGCTCTTGACGACAACCAATATGTCTGATTTCGTCCTGAACATCATAAAAGGAATCGTATAGATCAATGGTATGAGTAGCAATTATCCCAAAAACATTATCAACCTTATGATTAATTAAGGAATTAATAATTGCCTTAGAACCAGTCATTTTAACCAAAATAATCCTCCTAAATCCCCGCTATAAATAATCAGTGAATAGTTTAATCACCTATTTCAATTAAGTAACTACCTCTACAATAAATCCATGGTTATACAAACAGCAAGAGCTTATCATTCTAAGTATAGGCTGTCGAGATACAGCATTTAACAAATTTGAAAATTGGCTAGGCGGATATATTTAATACCATGACTAGTGAAAGTACTTTTCATTAGACTCATATTATCAACAGTAATAGAGATTGGCTCTACTAATGGGTTATATCCACTAAGCAAACTTCGTTTGCTTAAGGATTTTTTATAACCCATACGAGCTAAAGTTAGATGAGGTGTAAATTTCCGGATTTCTTTTTCAAAGCCAATTTCGGTACAGGTTTCATCAATGAAACTTTTCAATTCATTTAGTTTCAACAGATCTCCTCGAAGACTCACGAATAAAACACGAGGTTGTATCAAATTAGGGAAACCTCCTAAATTATGTGTGACAAGATTAAGATTAGGGATACCAAAAGAGCACTCTCTTAAATTACGAATCATCGTTTCTACTAGCTGCGGTTCAATTTCCCCAAGAAATTTTAAGGTAAGATGAATTGATTCAGGATTTAACCACCTAAAATTCTTAAATCCCTTATTTTGCAATCTTTTAATTAATCTAGCGAGGGAATTCTTTACCTCATCAGGTAATTCTATAGCTAAAAAGCTTCTAACTCTATCATTCATAATTGTTTAACCAATAAATATATGCCAAAATTAATGAAATCAATTAGTAGTTATACCTAAGTTCAATAGCTTAGCAGCGTTGTCTCCCAATATTGCATTCTTTTCCTTTTGGGATAAATTAGAATCCATAATTTGGTCAATAACACGATTTTGATTTAGAAGCGGATAGTCTGTACCAAAAAGAATCTTTGAAGCCCCAAGAAGACCATTGACCACTGGAAATATACGGGGCGAATATAAGAATGTTGAGGCAGCACTATCAAAATATACATTCTTCAAGGCGTCTCCTATTTCTGGCATCAATGTATAAAATGGCAATCCTCCACCCCAATGAGAACACACTATTGTTAAATCAGGATAGTTTTGAATAAATCCAATAAGGACTTCTGGAGTAGTTTTACCTTTACCTGGGTACTTGTGTCCAACAGGTTCAGAAGAGTGTGTCAAAAAAATTAGGCTATTTTCAGAAGCAATCTCAACTATTGGATTCAATACTCTTTGATCAGCTAAATCAAATCCTTGACTTTGAGGGTGAATTTCCCCTATACCTTTAAGACCTTTACTAGCAAATCGTTGGATTTCTTTAATAGCATCATCTCCCCAAACTGGGTTTACGCTACCGAAACCAACTATTCTATCTGGATATTTTCGCACTGCTTCAATGATATAATCATTTGTTTCACGAGCTAAGCCATAATCTGTCAACCCCATTCCCATAACAACCGAAATGTCTATTCCATGATGATCCATGG
>CAYTFF010000007.1:5602-10035 GCA_964437045.1 uncultured Dehalococcoidia bacterium | reverse complement strand
AATTCCTCAACAGTTGCCATTTTACTCTTAGAGTCTGAAAATAAGGTCTCAAGAGTATGGTCCTTTTTTAAGTACAATTTTCTATATTGATCCACTGATGGAGGTAAGATATGAGTATGGAAATCTATAATCATGATATCAATTATACCAAATGGTTTTACAATTCTGAATTATTTATCTGACACCTTACTCCAATATAGGTTGTGCTAACAGGGAATTTGAGAAATAAACTATTGGGATTTTCCAACAATCAATTTTCTAAAAATATTTTTGTTATGTTAAAATCAATCTCCCAATAAAAAATAGAGTCAGCAAAAGTTGATGGAATAAAATTTAAGTTATGCAATATAAAACTATCACCGTACAAGAAACTGGACACATAGCGACTATACTAATTAATAGACCTAAAGCAAACAATATTTTGACAGAACAGGTCATTAATGAACTACATCATTCATTGTCAGAGATAAATCTTAACGATAATATTTGGGTAACAATTCTTTCAGCAATAGGAGATAAATTCTGCTACGGAACTGAAATCAAACCTGATGCAATTCAGGTAAACCTCAAGAATTTTAGAATTGCTGATACTATTGCAGCTATGTCAAAACCCATAATAGCCGGAATTAATGGTGATGCTATTGACCAAGGATTGGAGTTAACTTTAGCGTGTGATATTAGGATAGTAGCAAAAAAGGCGATACTCGGCCTAACTCAGGTGAAAAATAAAGGCATACCTTGGGATGGAGGCACTCAACGGCTTCCACGGATTATTGGACGTTCATGGTCTAACTATTTGATCCTAACTTCGTCATTGATAGACTCCAAGCAAGCTTTAGATATTGGCCTTGTTAACGAGATTGTACCTGCAGCCAAAGTTTTCTCAAGATGCCATGAATTAGCTTCTCAAATGTCTAAATATGGTCCAATAGCTGCTGCATATGCCAAAGAAGCCATTTTAAAAGGATATCAAACTACCCTGCAAGATGGATTCAGGCTAGAAGCAGATCTAAATTTTCTCCTACAAAGTACAAAAGATCGAGCAGAAGGAATACATTCATTCTTAGAAAACCGACCTCCCAAATATCGAGGAGAGTAAAGTTTAATGATCATGGATAAGCGACTAAAATTGGATCTTCATACCCATATTTGGGAATCTACTGGATTTACAGACCCAACCCCTCTAATTGTTGAACAAGTTGTGACTCAAGTTAAAAAAATGGGTATTGATGGAATTGCAATCTCTGATCATAGAAATAAAGAATATGGATTTGCATTCAAGAAAATGCTAGACAAACATTTCCCAAATGAGATCATAGTAATTCCCAGTTGGGAAATTGAGGTTAAAATTGGGCCTGGCTATAATGATGAGTACCAAGTAGTGGAAATGTTTTTGCCAGGAGGTGGAATATTCCGATCTTATTGCCATCCAGGATATCCAACTCCAAAGTTATTGATTGAGGGTGTCCAAGCCATTGAGATTGATAACCTAATGCACAACTGGCATATAGACAAAGACAAGGTTAGAGCAGCAGCCAAAGATTATAAGCTTCTCATGTTCAACGTAAGTGATGCCCATCGTATAGAAGACGTAGGAACAAATTACACTGAAATTAAACTATCCCAACTTTATAAACGAGCTTTTCCATTACCAGAGGAATTTAATGGAAAGATTTAACACAATTATTTACAAAAAAGATGGAATGGTTGCACATGTAATATTGAACCGTCCTCATGTTGTTAATGCGTTCAATATGGAAATGCGGGATGAATTATATCAAATATTAGGAGCAGTCGGTGATGATCCTGATATACGAGTTATCATTTTAAAAGGTTCAGGTAGTAAAGGTTTCTGTTCTGGTGCTGATCTGAAAGAATTTGGAACTGCACCATCCCAAACTATTGCAAGAAAGGTACGATGGGAGCGTGATGTATGGACACGTTTCTTAGAAATTAAGAAGCCAATTATATCAGCCCTACATGGTTATGTATTAGGCTCTGGATTAGAAATGGCTATGTTATGCGATATTCGAATCTCTAGCAAAAATGCCGTTTTTGGAATGCCTGAAGTAGCTCTGTCAATGATACCCGCAGCAGGTGGAACACAAACACTTCCAAGAATATGTGGGGTCCCACGTGCACTAGATTTACTCTTAACAAATCGCCGATTAAATTCTAACGAAGCAAAACAATGGGGCTTAGTCCACAAAGTGGTAAGCGATAAATCTCTTGCAAATGAGGTAAAATATCTATCAGAAGAGCTAGCATCCTTTAACCCCAGGAGACTCAAATTTGCAAAAGAAGCTCTGAATCGTGGTTTAGATATGCCTTTACAAGATGGACTGGAAATGGAATTAAGATTATCAAAAAGTTTAATACTTTAAGAATAAGAATATAAAGGGGAAACAATTGCATACATCAGAGTTCCTAAATATTTCTGCCGCGATAGTACCAGACAGGACTGCTGTTATATTTGAGGAAAAGCGATTCACATACCTGCAAATTGAAAAAAGATCAACCCTTTTAGCGAATGCCCTTAAGAGAATGGGAGTTAATCCAAAAGATCGTATAGCTATTATGGACGTTAACTGTAATGAGCATATAGAACTCTATTTCGCATGCGCTAAACTCGATGCTATATACGTCCCATTGAATTTTCGAGGTAAGCGTGATGAAATTGAATTTATACTTAGAGATTCAAGGCCAAAAGTACTTCTTGCGGGAAGTAGATATTTAGAACTTTTACAGTCACTAGATGAATCTTTATCTTCTTCTATGAGTTTAATACGAATAGAAGAATCTGAGGATAACTCCAGCTCCTATAAGACTTTACTAGATGGCTCAGAGAAACAGGAGATAATTCCTGCAGGGCTTGATGAAGATGTAATTATCTTAATGTATACAGCCGGAACGACAGGTAAACCCAAAGGGGTAATGCTGACTCATGAGAACCTTTCATCATACATTCTTAGCAATGTTAATCCCGCTGACCCAGTCATAGAAGAGCGTAATATAATTACTGTACCTCTATATCATATAGCTGGAGTTCAGGCAGTTTTGGCTGGAATTTATAGTGGGAGAACTTTAATCATACAAAGACAATTTGATGCGGATGATTGGTTGAAACTAGTAGAGACTGAGAAGGTAAATCGCGCAATGATGGTGCCAACAATGCTAAAAAATATACTGGAGAGTGAAAATTTTGCTAAATATGATACTTCTAGTATAAAGGTTATTACATATGGAGCAGCTCCTATGCCACTACAAGTTATTAAAAGGGCTATAGAGGAATTTCCAAATGCTCAATTTATAAATGCCTTTGGGCAAACTGAAACTGCATCTACGATTACTATGCTTCCACCAGAAGATCATCAAATTAAAGGATCAAAAGAGGAGATTGAAAAGAAGTTACGCCGTCTTTCATCTATTGGTAAACCATTGGATGACGTGGAGATTAGAATTGTAGATGATTATGGAAAAGAAGTAGACAAAGGAGAGATAGGTGAAATAGTTGCCTCTGGTCCTAGATTAATGAAAGGATATTGGAACCAAAAGAAGGCAACATCTAACACATTAAAGAATGGATGGCTCCATACAGGGGATTTAGGATACGTTGATGAAGATGGATATATCTTCCTATCTGGCCGTGCCAAAGATTTTATAAAAAGGGGAGGTGAGATGATATCTCCAGAAGAAGTGGAGCAGGTATTACATTCACATCCTGCAATAGATGAAGCAGCGATAATAGGCATACCTGATGAAACTTGGGGAGAAGTGGTTAGGGCTATTGTTGTTCTAAAACAAAATGGCAATGTTACAGAAGAGGAATTAATCCAATATTGCAGAGACAAATTATCTAGTTTCAAGAAACCTGAATCTGTCATTTTTGTGGAAGAGTTACCACGGAATACCCTAGGTAAAGTAATAAAGAGACAGTTAAGAGAAACCTGGAAAAATTAAGCCTCTACTCAAATTTAATAGCCACGATACCAAATACTGTTAATCACCCAAACTTTCATTGACTATCTCTATGATATCTTTTGCCTTTTTCTTACCCTCAAGCTCTTTGGCCCCAATACCTTCCTCGAACATTTGCAAACAAAATGGACAGGATACTCCTATTACATCGGTATCTGTCTCTAAAAATTGCTCAGTCCTAACGTGATTTATGCGTCGCCCACCTTCTTCTTCAAGCCACATATGCCCTCCACCAGCTCCACAACAAAATCCACGTTGTCGGTTTCTATCCATTTCCTTTACCACTATCCCTGGTACTTCTTTAGCTATATTACGTGGCTCTTCATAAATCCCATTGTGCCGCCCAAGATAACATGAATCATGATATGCCATCGTCAGGTTAATATCCTTTATTAATTTAATTTTCCCTTCCTTAATTAATTGCTCCACAAATTGGCTATAGTGGACTACCTCAT
>CAYTFF010000007.1:3466-5592 GCA_964437045.1 uncultured Dehalococcoidia bacterium | reverse complement strand
AGTTTCTTTATTCTGCTCAGCCATTGTCTGAAAAAGGTATTCATTACCAATCCTACGAGCCGGATCACCTGTACAACCCTCCTCATCAGCCAATACCGCAAAATCCACACCAGCCCTTTTTAGAACAGAAGCCATTGACCTAACTATATTTTGACTACGTTCTTCTAAAGCTGGTGTACATCCTACCCAGAGAAGCACATCCACATTGGGGTTTTCAGCCATTGTTTGAATATCCATATCTTTCATCCAATCAGTTCTGGTGAATTGGGTACCACGCCATGGATGACCTCGTTGTTCTAAATTCATCAAGACATTCATCGCAGTTTCAGGCATCTGCGACTCTTCCATAACTTTATATCTCCTCATGTCCATAATAATATCTATATGCTCTACCATTACTGGACATTCTGTTTCACACGCACCACAAGTAACGCAATCCCAAATCATCTGTTCAGGTATAGAATTACCAATAACTGGTTCTGTGTCTTCCGGCTTTATCTTGCCATCAGCAATATCTGGCCCCACATCAAGTAGATGGCCTTTTAATTCTTCTGCAACATGCATAGGAGATAATATTTTGCCACTAATATGGGCAGGGCAATTGTCAGTACACCTCCCACAAACAGCGCAAGCATAACCATCTAATAAGGACTTCCAAGAAAACTGGCCAACCCTATTAGCCCCAAAGGTTTCAGCCTGCTCAATATTTTCAATTGGATGCAATGTGCCCATTGGTGCCAATGTTCTAAAGTAACTATTAGGAGGTGAGGCCATTAGATGCATGTGCTTAGAAAATGGAATGTAAAGGGAAAATCCTAGAATATTTGCGACATGAAGCCACCAGAAAATAGTATGCAAACTTCCGGCTATCTCCGATTCAACTCCTGTATTTATCATACCAGAGCTAATCCAATTAGCGATTATCCCAGAAGCATGCGACCCAGTTCCTCCTTTAGTAATAAAGAATGCTTCCGTTAATAGTGTAAATATCATCAAAGTAGCTGTCAGGGTAACTATAATAATGGAGTCATATGAGCGGGTTAAATCAAAACTAAGCCTATGTGGCTTCAAAACCCATCTCCTAGTCAGAGCCCACCCAAGAGCAAATAAGATAATAACTGCCATAATATTTAGAAAATTGGTAAGTATCGTAACCCCTGTTTTAGTCAGAAGAGTTTCAGACAATGGATGCCATATAGAATCACCGAAAATTAGCAGTACATAGCTAAAAACAAACATAAGGAAGCCCCAAAAGATTATCGCATGTCCTATACCAGCCATATCTTTTGGTGACAATCTTTGTAAAACTTTTTTCTGACCTATAACAATTATTATGGCACCTATTAGTCGTTGTAATGGATGATCAAAACGCTTAACAGATTGGCCAATTAAAACGAGCCTTATAACCCGCTTATACAGAATAATTCCAGCTAGACTAAAGGTGATTAAAGTAAATAAATAAACACCTATCCATGTTGGAATTACACCAAACATATTGTCTGGTGGCACCATTATCTCTACCTCCTAATATTGGTCAGAATTAATCATATGAAAACCTCTGGTAGTGTAGCATAGGTGTAATTTAGTGCCAAGCTAAAAATGAATCTCGGTTTTTGCTTTTAATGACAAAAAATCATCTGCTAAATACGATTTAAATCGTCCTTGTTTCAGATGATTAATGAGGATATAGTGATTGATTAGAATCCTTACTAATACTGGATTAATTTTAAGACATCCAAGGAATAATTCATTGGCCGACAGATTAAATATCCTAGGATCTGTTATTTTAATTTTCATTATCCTATGTTTAGGTTGTAGCATTACCGGAGAGGAAACCACTGCTAAATTAAACCCGTTTACTAGGTCATCAACAACCAATGTGATAGATTTGCAAAATGCCAATCCTTCTCTAAATACAGTTAGTGATAATAAAGCTAATAATCTCTTAATAGTACCAAAAAATGTTACAGTACTATCTAATGAAGGAATCTATTTTTCTGTCACGCCAGCAAATAAAGATAAAATATCAATCACAAAAGTTCAATTTAACTGGAAAACACTTGATGATTTTGTGGGAACAATTAACGATATAGGCTACTTCAAAGCTGGCGATAAACCAGGTCATT
>CAYTFF010000007.1:0-3456 GCA_964437045.1 uncultured Dehalococcoidia bacterium | reverse complement strand
ATCTCAAACATTAAATGGAACGAAATTTAAAGAAGAGATTTATGCTACTGTTAATATTATAGATGCTCCAAATGTTAATCCAATTACTCGTATAGAATTAACCCCTAAAGTAGCTAATATAATTCTTGGAGAACCATATTTGTTTAAAGCCATGGCTTACGATGCCTTGGGAACCCAAATTTTGTTGGCCGAATATAAATGGGATATATCTGATAATAATATTGGAACTATAAGTAATATAGGATTCTTCAGATCTAAAAAGTTATCTGGTAACTTCAAAGATGTTATTAGAGTAAAAGTTATACAAGAAATTGATGGGCGAAAATTTGTACAGGAGGAAACAGCTTCTATCGATATATCACCCAAGAAAAACTAGCCTACCAAGGGTAGGAACAAGCAGCACCTTAAATTACCAATTAACCATTTATGTTTATACCTCTAAAATAAGTTTCAAAAATGCGCAACATTTTTATCAGACAAAAACAACAAATAATTGGGGCGACAGTTTTCGCTGTGGTACTGTTTCTATATGTAGCAACATTAGCGCCCACACTAACTCAAAAACATCTTGGAATCGACAGTGGAGATTTACTAACTGCTGCCTTTAATTTTGGGGTTCCGCATCCAACAGGCTATCCAACATACATAATTTTACTTAAACTTTTTTCTGTCTTAATTCCATTCGGCAATTTTGCTCTTAAAGGCAACTTATTTTCAGCATTATTAGGTGCAACTTCTTGTATTCTGGTTTATTACATTATTATAAATATCTTAAGTAAAATAGAGCACTTTTCAGCCAGGAATTCAGTTAACAAATTATTAGTGGCAACATTCGGAGCCATCGCTTTAGGCACTTCACCTCTGTTTTGGTCTCAAAGCTCAATAACAGAAGTATACACTTTAAATTCATGCTTCATAGGGCTATTGATATTATTGTCTCTAAATATCTCATATAAAACTAATACTAATGAATCGTTAAGTAAGTTTCCCAAGCAAATGCGATTATTGACTTTATTTGGATTCGTGCTGGGTATTGGAATCGGCAATCACTTAACAATTATTTTATTAATCCCTCCAATAATGTTTTGGCTAATACTCAAAATTGGATGGCAGAAGCTTTTATCTCCTACCACACTTTTAGGATTAGCTTCAGGTTTAATGATATATCTATATATTCCAATTGCTGCTACCCAGACTCCTGTTGTAAATTGGGGAGATGCCGATAATCTAAAGGGATTCATTTGGTTAATTACTGGTAATATTTATGGAAATAACTTATCAATATCTACATTCCCAAATCAACTATTTTTTACGACCAAATTGCTAATACAACAAATAAATATCACTGGACTCTTTCTTGGGATTACTGGGATATTGTACCTAGGAAAGCACAACCTTTCACTTTTAGTAACCACATTGTCATTTTTAATTTTGATACTAGCATACTCTGCTCTATACATAGCCAGAGATTCAGAAGTATATATTATTCCAGCTGTATTAATATTTTCAATTTGGATAGGAATTGGATCCTATTTTATAATAGAAGGATTATTAACCTATGTACCGAAGCAAATATCTAAATTAAGTCGCTTTGGTTTATTGGCTTCTATTGTAATTGCAGGCTTTATAGCAATACCAGGATTAAATATCCTGTTCAATTACGATTATCAAAATCTTAGAGGGGACTATAGCGATTATAATTACTATAGAAATATTGTGGATGAACTGCCAACCAACACGGTTTTGATAACTGATTCAGATGAAGACACATTTGGACTTTGGTATATGTCATATGTAGATAATGCAAGACCAGATATTGTTGTTATAGCAATGCCATTACTACAATTCAACTGGTATTGGGAAGATTTAAGTAAACTATTCCCTCAGAATATGCCTAAATTACGTCCAAAACAATTTAATGATCGCCTTATAAGTATTGCAAAATATAATAATAATCAAAATTTTCCAGTGTACACCACATATAATGACGCTACTCTAAATAGTCATTTTACTCTTAATATTGAAGGAAATGTTTATACTCTGCAAAATAATACAGAGTAATCGAAAGGTAATAGGATATGAAAAGAGATGATGCAAAATTCTTAGACCTAGGTGGAACAAAGACCAGATATTTTGATAAGGGCCATGGAGAACCCTTAGTACTAATCCATGGTGGTAGTTATGGGTTTTATGCTACCTCAATGGACTGGGATACAGTGTTCGATAGCTTATCTAAATCCTTTAGGGCTATAGCATTTGATAAACTAGGGCAAGGCTATACAGATAATCCCAAAAAAGATAGCGATTACCGAATAGCAGGAACTTATAACCATACAAATGATCTTGTAAATGCGTTGAATTTAAAAAATATCCATATAGTTGGACATTCAAGAGGTGCCTATCCAGCAGCACGGCTGGCTATGGAACGTCCCGATTTAGTTAAGAGTCTTATTATAGTAGATAGTGGAACTATGATGTGGACACATAATAATTGGTATCATGAAGTTGATGAAAGGGCAGACAAAATCAATAATGTACCAGAAAAACTTAAGTATATTTTAGGTGCAAATTGCTTCACAAAGGGCCACATAAGTGGAGAATGGCTTGAAGATGTCAAGGAAGTTTATAGCTTACCAAAATGCCAAGAAGCCTTTGCTAAACATGCATCTATATTCTCTGATTTTGAAGATGATCTAGGAAAATGGCAGCAACAATTCCATGGAGATATTAGAAATAGAAAGCTTAAAAAACCTGTATTAATTGTCTGGGGATATAATGACCCCTCGTCACCTATGCATACCGTGGGGCAAAATGTAATGAAGCTATTTTTCTCTAACTTACCTCATACACAGATGAAAATCATTAATCGAGCCGGACATTACTGCTATAGAGATCAACCTGATATTTTTGTAAAATCTCTAACTGAGTTCATAAGGTCACTATAGCAAACGAAATCTTAGTTAATAAGAATCATATTCCTACCCATTTTTACGACGGTATATTTCAACAGCTGCTCCTGAAAGAATGGCGCCCGTAATAGGAGGGCTAGACTTTTTAACTTTTATACGGACAGCTTCTATAGGATACTTATCAATAATTTTATCAGCTATATGGTGAGCAACAGCTTCTAAAAGGTTAAGACTGGGACCTTCAATAATTTCTTTTACTACGCGATAAATATCTGTATAACTAACTGTTCCTTCAATCTGATCTGAAGCACCAGATATCCTAAGATCTTTTTCAACCTCTATATCAACCATAAAGCGTTGCCCCATCTCTTTTTCTGGCTGCTTTCTTCCATGGTAACCATATAAGATAATCCCTTCCAATATATCTTTTAATTCGACTATGATATAATTGAAGACGACTTACGCTTTAATATAGATGGTTTTGATGTGGTGGTTGACTCTGTGTCTTTGGAATTAATTAAAGGAGGCATTCTGGATTACACTGAGT
>CAYTFF010000006.1:17592-23043 GCA_964437045.1 uncultured Dehalococcoidia bacterium | reverse complement strand
TTGATTCTAGAGTAAGAGAGTTATCTGGAAAGATTGAGATAAAGCCTGACCCTCGGTTTGATAGATACCAATATGATGCTGGCGCAGAGATTGCTATTGAGTATGTTAATGGGCATATTGATACTTTGATGGTGAATGATTTTGTTGGATCCCTCAGAAATCCAATGACATTTAGTGATGTAGAAGAGAAATTTCTTCGGGTTACCAATAAGATTATTGATGAGAAAACTGCCAGTGTAATTGTAGATTGTGTTAAAAATTTGGAGAACTTGGAATCAATTAAGAAATTAACTAATTTAATGATAGGATCATACTAAAAATTCTCTATGATGACGCAAATTTAGTTAGGTAAATTTGTTTTTTTACCAACCCTGAAGATTACACCACCTGTATAAATAAAGATAACAACCCCACCAAGCCCAATAGCAAAAGGTGCACTTGTTATACTTGCAATGAGTCCCAATAATAAGCCTCCAGCTGGAGTAAATCCCCACGTCATTCCATATAATCCCAGTACACGTCCTCTCATCTTATCTTCAGATAATAATTGGATTAGGGTGTGTATTGATGCATCATAGGTTGTTAGAGAAAGTCCGATAATACCAGCGATTATAAGTGACAATATATACCAGGAAGAATTACCAAATAGGAATAGAGAAAAAGCAGCAATTAAGGTAGTAATTGTGAGTATAGTCCATTTATTTTTGGTTTCACTAATAGTTACTACAATAGCCGTTCCCAGCAATGACCCGATACCTCCAGCTGCCGATAAATAACCTAAACCTGTGGCACCGACATCCAGGTAACTTTTTGCAATTAATGGAAGCATCATAATATAAGAGAATCCAAAGGTTTCGGTAAGGACACTTAATATAAGAAGAGCTTTTAATGGCGTATTAGTGCCAACATATTTAAACCCAAGAAGAATACTAGACCACACTGATCCCGTAGAATGATTTTGTGTTCTGGGCACTCTAATTAGATAGATTGGAAAAATACTAATGAATAATGAAACTGATGCCAAAATATATGCTAGTTCTATACCTATAGAATTAATAAAATTTCCGGCAAGTATAGATCCAACTATCCATGCTGTATGGAAGGATGCAAGTGTATACCCGTTTGCTTTCATTAAATCTTTGCGCCCTACTATGTCATAAATTATGCCATTAAAAGAGGGCACAAAAAATCCTTCGGAGGCTCCTTGCAACAATACAATAAGAAGAACATGCCAAAGTTGCACTTCTTCAAATATTATAAGAGGTACTAAAATTACTATGGTTAAGGAACGTATAAATTTAGTGAAAATTAGAATTGTTCGTCGATCAAGTCTGTCAGCAAAAACTCCACCAAGTAATCCAATACCTATATGGCCTAAACCTCGAAGTCCAGCAGCTATTCCAAGCCAAAGTGCTGAGTCATCTGTGAGTAAAAGAACTAACCAGGCTTGTGCAATTAGTTCTGATACTTCTCCAATGACATGCATGAATGAGCTTGCCCATAACAATCTGAAGTTACGTATACGTAGAACGGCAAATAAATTAGCTATATACATTAAAGCTGACAGTGTAGTTGGAAATTAATATATTTGTTGATATTTGCCAAATTAAAATTTAATCCTATCTACTAGATTTGTATGATTATTTTCCAGATCTTAAATTGTTTATCTCATTAGCTGCGGCTATTCCTGCCAATCTACCAAATACTGCGCCTCTCATCAAACCATTACCCGCAGCATAATTGTGGTAGAAGAATTTCCCTGTTATTTCACCGGTTGCGTAGAGTCCTTTGATAGGCTCATCTTCCGTATTTAACACTTGAGCCTCAGCATTGACGCCTAAACCTCCAAATGTAAATGTTATTCCACATGTTACTCCATACGAAATGTAAGGGGGTGTATCAATTGGTAAGGCCCAGTTTGATTTAGGAGGTTCTATATCAGATGTTCCTTTACCATCCATAATAGCTGGATCGAATTTATTGTTGTTTATAGAGTTATTGAATTGTTCAATAGTTCTCTTTAACGACTCTGGTGGAACTTCAATTTTAACTGCCAATTCTTCTATAGTTTCAGCTATTACCGGATTTCCGGTTTTGTATCTTTTTTCCAATAATTCAATTGTTTTTTGATCAAAAATCTGATACCCGCGGCTCATTGGCTGATTTAAAATAGCAGCCCCAGTCTTTGCATATGTATATTGCCCGTAATCTTCTCCCTCATCTATAAAGCGCTTCCCATATATATTTACCATAACACCGTACAGATAAGATAACCGATTGGTTTCATCAGTATGGTTAAGCTCACCAACGGAGGGTGCATCAGAATCAATAGGAGTCGCGTGACACCCACTCCAGTGTCCGACTGGCTTGGCTCCTATATCAAGGGCTGCTTGGAGTCCCTCCCCTGTGTCGTACTTGCTGCCTCTGACTTTAACTCTATCCCATACTCCTCCAAGATATTTGGCCCGCATTTCTGAGTTTGCTTCAAAACCTCCAGATGCTAATATTACGGCTTTAGCTTTCATATCCCTGATTCCATTTTTATCTTGAATTTTAGCTCCACAAACTCGACCATTTTGGTCTAGGAGAAGAGTCAGAAATTTTGTGTCATATAAGACGGGAATTTCATTAGCTTGAACAGCTTTGAAAAGATTCTCTGAAAGACCAACACCTCGCCCTTTAGCTTGTAAAAGGGAACCAGGTGTAAATCGAGTTCTTTCACCGTCACTGATTGAAAAAAGGGTTGTAAAGTCCCATTCTATTCCATATTCAGACATCCATTTCATAGTGTCTAATGATTGTTCTGCGCAAATTCTGGTTAACTCAGGATCTGCTTCACCATAAGTAACTCTCATTACCGAATTGTAGAAATCTTCTACTGAATAGGTTCCCATATCCAATTTGGAGAGCTCTTCTGAGGTAAGATTTGGCATTAGTTCCATTACATCTTTTTCACCGCTATAGGCAAATCTCATAAGCCCTCCACTGAACCTGGTATTTCCTCCTCGGAGTTCAAACGGAGCTTTCTCTAATACGGCCACATTTACACTATGTTCCTTTGCTGCAAGAGCTGCAGTTAAAGCTGCATTACCGGCACCTACAACGATCACATCATAACTCTGTTCATTTTTGTTCATGCTATTAAATTCCTCTTAATAATAAGGAGAATCTTTTGAAATCCCCAATTTTTTCCAATTGCTTAACTTCATTTATTATTTCATCGGATTTACCTTGAAATTCACCAATATTCCAAAGACTACTAAATTTAGATTCCAGTTCTAACCACCCGAGTGGTTTTTCTGGTTCACCCAGTGCAATGTACGTAAGTTTTTCATATTCCTTACCTGAATTTGTCTTGATTTTAATTTGGCTTCCCCAATCACTTAGAGTTGGCGACGGAACAACCTCAATTTTATCCATTAAATTAAGTATTTGCCGGTCTGATATATTGGTATGACTTTCCCATGTATATCCTTTGTTAATAATGGCTATTGCTGTAGCAAAGTAAATACTAAATTGAGCATCTATTATTGATTTTGGTCTTCGCTTGGCTTTAACATTACGGCCTACAATCCCATATCCTGTTTCAGAAAGCCTAATATTTATAGTATCAATGTCATTTGGGTCAATCCTGTTATCTTCTAGCAATTTTATAATACCGTCAATTGTAGTGTGATTATATCGGCAGCTAGGATAAGCTTTTACTGCTGTTTCTAGTACTTCAAATCTAGTTCCAAGATCTGAAACAGCCAAATTAAGATCATATCCTTTCACAACGTATGTGTTGAAGTAACCAAATTGTCCTTCCAACGGTTTAGGTGACCCTTTAAACCCATTTTGAGCTAGAATTAAGCTCTGTATCGAATTGTAAGAAACCAGGCCGACCTGGAGGTGTTTATTCCATCCTCCAGTCTCCAGAAATTGTTGACTACCGGCAGTCTGGCTAAGATTTATTGCAACCGCATTCGATATTTCATCTTTATTTAATCCTAATAGAGAACCTGCGGCCATAGTTACTCCGAAAATCCCAGTGGTTGAAGTTGGGTGTAATTTCCGTTGATGTAAAAGATTTCCGTGTGCTTTACCTAGTTTGCAAATAATATCGTAGCCTACTATAACTGCTGTAAGGAATTGACGTGTATCGCTATTTGTATGTTCGGCGATAGCCATCAAAGCTCCGAAAAGTGGTGCTGCAGGATGTATATGTGCTTCACTATGGATGTCATCAAAATCAATGCTATGAGCCATAGCACTGTTAAGTAGGGCTGCATATTGAAAAGGATATGTTCTAGTTTCCCCTAATACAGTGCATTTACCATTACTATGACCTAAAAGAACATCTACTCCTTTTTGAACACTCGAAATAGATTCAGATAACGAGTATCCTCCAGCTGTTACTCCTAAGAAATCTAGGAAAAGTTGCTTGGATCGTTCTATAACATTTGGTGGAATGTCTTCGAATTTAAGCCTCAGGCTATAGTCCACTAATTTCTCTGTAATATTATTCGTTGAACTCAAGAATTTGTATACCTCTTCTCCATTTCATATATTTTGTTCAACTCTAATAGGCTTGCTATTTCCTTTCTTAAGTCCACGCTGTTTCCTATACGTAAAGGATCTATACTACCGGTATCTTTTAGCTCTTGCATCAAATCTCTTATGAATCTGTAAAGTGCGAACATTGGCCCGCGATGAAGCATGATTTTATAACCCATCTTAGCTACCTCGTTTGCTGGGAGTAGATCTCCATTATAGACTCTTGATATGTTGTATAGCCTATCAGCATAAATTTTCAAGTCCTCGGTGGTTTTTATACCATCAATAAATACTGCATCCGCACCTGCTTCACTATATGCCTTACATCTGCTGATAGTATCCTCCCAGCCATTTACTGCTAGTGCATCACATCGGGCTATGATCACAAAGTCCGAATTTAGTTTAGCATCTAAAGCGGCTCTTATCTTCTGAACAGCCTCTTCTAAAGGTATTACGTGTTTACCCTCAAAGAACCCACATTTTTTTGGAAATACTTGATCCTCAATGTGAATTCCAGCTACCCCAGCTGATTCATATTCTCTTACGGTTCGCCACGTATTTATAGGATTCCCGTAACCTGTATCAGCGTCTGCAATAACAGGAACGGATACTGCATTTGCTATCTCGCGCGCGTTCTGCACCATTTCCGTTTGAGTTAGTAGTCCTACATCAGGATAAGCTTTTGACATAGCCGTTCCAAATCCTGACATATAACCTCTTGCAGTATTTAAAGTTCCTGGAAGTGTAGTCCAAGTTGTACCATCATATTTTTCTGTAGCATCTTTGTAAGGTGCACCTCCCCCAAAAATTATTCCATCAGAGACACTAGGTATCGCTGAACCACCTAAAGTTCTAGCCGTGTTTATATTATTACCACTTGCCATTGAACAAATTTAGGGTCAGTGCGTCAGTGGG
>CAYTFF010000006.1:0-17582 GCA_964437045.1 uncultured Dehalococcoidia bacterium | reverse complement strand
ACATAGATACCCCAAATCCTGACATATAAATACACTGAAACCCTACACTTTCCCCAATTTTTGCTGTGAATGCATCATAGGTAAAAGGGGCTAGTATCATAGAATCCCTCGCCATCATTTTTCTAAGGTTTGTTGCACCTAACATAAACCACTCCATAAAGATGTTAAACTTGTAACTGAGATATTCTAGCATCAGTAGAAAGGACTAGCAAAAATACATTTTCCTTTCGAAACAGACATTAAAAACATCATTTATTTTGAGTTACATTACACCCTATAAGGAAATAGCTAAGAGGATAAAGCACGACTTTTACTTATCAATTAGGGAGCTCATAAAACTTGTAGAATTGGAGTGTATGAGGGTATACTATTTGTTAACCTAGGGTAGACACTTGTCGGGTAATATTTTGTAAACTAAAGAGATTCTAGATGGTAGCCGAAAAGAAGAGAATTGATCTTAATTGTGATATGGGTGAATCCTTTGGCCCATATAAGCTTGGCTTTGATGAACAAGTTATCAAGTATATTACCTCGGCTAACGTTGCTGCAGGATTTCATGCTGGAGACCCATTATGGATGGCTTATACGGTGGAATTGGCAGAAAAACATGGGGTAGGAATAGGTTCACAGCCCTCTTATCCAGATCTTCTAGGCTTCGGCAGACGTAATATGAGTTGTTCTCCGGAGGAAGTTAAAAACTATGTAAAATATCAAACCGGAGCACTGACGGCTTTTGTTACTGAGGGAAAACTCCAACATGTTAAGGCGCATGGCGCTCTTTATAACACAGCTGTTTCTGATCCCTTGATTGCAGAGGCTATTGCAGAAGCTATTTTGGAGATTGATCCTGATTTAATAATGTTGATTTTAGCTGGCTCTCAAGGTGAAAAAGCTATAAAGAAAACAGGAGTTCGTATTGCCAGGGAATGTTTTGCAGATAGGGCCTTAAATCCAGATGGAACATTGGTTTCGAGGTCCATTCCAGGTTCTGTAATTCATAATGTTGAGGAAGTTGTTGAAAGATCTGTCCGCATGGTAACTGAAGGCACAGTTATAGCGATAGATGGTTCTATAATAGATTTGGAACCCGATACTATATGCCTACATGGAGATACGCCAGGAGCAGAAAAAATTGCAGAGGCTATAGTTAAGGGATTTAATAAGGCTAACGTAGATGTGAGACCAATGAGTACTTTTATTAAGTAATTATTGTGTAATAATATTAAGTAAGGTAATGGTTATTAGAATGGTGTTTTACTACTATGGTTAATACTTTAGACAAAGAAATAAAGTGGTTGCCAGCTGGTGACAAGGGGTTAGTCGTTGAGTTTGGTAATGTTATTGATCCAGATATAAATAGACGAGTCCATGATTTAGCCCAGGCTATAATAGATTCTGATTTAATTGGGATTAGCTATATTGTCCCTACCTATAGATCTCTTCTGGTTGAGTATGATCCAATGAATCAAAGTTTTGATGAATTGGTAAAAGCCTTAAAATCACTCCTGGACGGATTAAAACAGGGAAAAACTATATCTCCTAAATTAGTAGAGATACCTGTAATATACGGTGGTGAATATGGTCCTGACCTAGACTTCGTATGCGAGAGTTCAAAACTCTCTAGTGATGAGGTTATAGATATCCACTCAAGTGCTAATTATTTAGTTTATATGCTTGGCTTCACCCCTGGATTTCCTTATTTAGGTGGTATGGATGAAAGAATAGCTACACCAAGATTAAAAACTCCACGTACTAGTATCCCGGCTGGATCTGTAGGTATTGCTGAAAAGCAAACAGGCGTTTATCCAATTGAAAGTCCGGGTGGATGGCAGCTTATTGGGTATACACCAGTAAATTTATTTGATTTAGCAAGAGAAAAACCTGTTCTTTTAGAACCTGGAAACTATGTTAGATTTTTTCCTGTAGAGGAATCTATTGGCAAGAATATCCGAGCAAAAGTTACTGAAGGAACTTATGAAGTTAAGATATCTGATTTTTCATCATGAGTAAGAAAGTTTTTGAAATATTACAGCCTGGTATGTTAACCACTGTACAAGACCTTGGTCGTTTTGGATATCAAAGATTAGGTGTCCCAGCAGCAGGGGCTATGGATCAATTTGCTATAAAGATGGGGAATAGACTTCTTTTAAATGATGACAAAGTAGCTGCTCTTGAAGCCACTTTTATGGGGCCATCTATAAAGGTAATTAGTAATGTAGTTATAGCGATAACGGGTGGTAATTTAGGGCCAACACTTAACGGTAAAGATTTACCAATGTGGCAAAGTATATCCTTGAAAGAAGGGGATACAATTTCTTTTGAAGGTCCACGTGGAGGTATTAGAACCTATATATGTGTTGCTGGGGGCATAGATGTGCCGCAAATAATGGGATCAAGGTCTACATACCTGCGTTCTAATATTGGAGGTCACTTAGGTAGACAACTGCAACAGGGCGATATTTTAAGTAGTAATGACCCAAATAAGGAAGTGGTTAAAGGCAGGAAGATATCACCTGATATAGTTCCATCATACGGTGGTAATATAATCCTACGGGTAGTACTTGGGCCGCAGGATGGAGAGTTTACTGAAGATGGAATTAACACTTTTCTAAATTCTGAATATGCTGTTACCCCTCAGATGGATAGAATGGGTATAAGGCTTGAGGGACCCGAAATAAAACATAGAGAGAAAGCAGATATTATTTCTGATGGGATAATGTTTGGATCAATTCAGATTCCTGGTAATGGGAACCCCATTATAATGATGGCCGATCGGCAAACCACTGGAGGATACACAAAAATAGCGACAATTATTTCTATAGATATACCTAAAATTGCACAAGCACAACCAGGAGATAAGATTCAATTTGATAAAATAACTATAAAAGATGCGCAAAATCTTGTACGGGAATTTGAGGACACTATTCAAAATGCCATTATTGATTCACCTATAGAAATACCTTCAACTGAAGTTGTTTCCACAAGTGCGCCAGATAAAGATCCATTGGAGGAATTAGTTGTTGATGAGGGTGTCATAGTAGCTGATCATATGGGGCGAAGGTATATCATTACTGAAAAAGATGGGGTTTATCATATTCCAATCAATAAAAAGGGCAGCCCCAAAATATTCCGGATTACCTCTTCTGGGACTTCGTATCAAGTAGAGATTTAGTATATTATCTAAATCGCTCCCAGTCCACGCAATCGTACTAGATCTTTTTTAGAATATCCCAATTGCTGACACAAAATTGCCTCATTGTGTTGTCCCAATAAAGGTGCTGGCATTCGTAGGGACCAAGGGCTACCAGTCAGACCAAGATAGTCACCAGGGTATTTAATTTTCCCTATTATTGGATGATCTACCTCAACAAAGTATCCTCTTTCGTGAAGCTGGACAGACTCGGTTAGTTCTTCAGAAGTTTGAACAAGGCCAACTATCCATCCATCTTCGGCAGCTGCCTCAAAATAATCCATTTTCTTCCATGTTTTTAGTACCGGTAAAATTGCTGCATCTAGTTCTCTTGCATGAAGATTTCTGAGATCTTTTGATTCAAATTTTGGATTGTTAATTTCTGGAGCACCGAGAAATTTGGCGAATTCTGAAAATTTACCTTGTTGTCGTCCACGTTGTATTGTTGGACTTATGAATCCGTCAGATACAGGCACAATTCCATCGAACCCAGTTCCCTTAAAAGATCCACCATTTTGTTTTGGTGTTCGACTTTCTATTAGCCCAGCATAGCTATATCTCAGAGTTGTATCTATGTAATGAGAAGCAATTACTTCCATGATTGAAAGATCTATATGTTGTCCATTACCACTCATCAATTTGAAGTAGACAGCGGCTAAGGTAGCATATCCAGCTGATAAACCGGCCATATAAAGAGATTGAGGATGGCCATGCTTTAATGGCTCCCTGTCATAGGCTCCACTTGCATATTGTATTCCACTCATAGCGTAGTAAATTAGGTCGCTACCTTGGTAATCTCTATAGGGTCCAGTTTGTCCAAATGGAGTAATCGATGTCATTACTAAACCAGGATTAATTTTTCTAATCTCCTCATATCCAAATCCTAGCTGTTCTAAATATCCTGGTGAATAATCTTCAACCAATACATCAGCAGTCTTTAAAAGCTGATTTAAGATTTTTTTCCCATTGGAGGTTTGAAGGTCAAGTGTGATACTTTTTTTATTGCAATTCAGGTAGAAAAATAAGAGACTCTTTTCAGGATGTGGATCATCTTTAAAAAATGGTCCAGTGTTCCTAGAATCATCTCCCCCTCTAGGGTTTTCTATTTTAATTACGTCTGCACCTATATCACCAAGCAATTTAGTACACAGTGGTCCAGCGATGCCACTAGTAAGATCTATTATTCTTAATCCATCTAAAGCTGTATCCATTATGTGCTTTCCTTACGATTATTATGTTTTAGATTTAGTACATCTTTATAATCTGGATCATACCCTGCAATAATGCCTAAATCTAACTGTTGTTTCCAAGGTAAATTATTAACTGTAGCTTTTTGATCAAGAGGTTTGGTACCCAAAGCTCCTATTTCATATAATCGAGTTAACTCTTCCTCATTTCTGCCCAATATATCTTTTAGAATGTAATTGTTATGTTCACCCATGCCAGGAGCAGGTTTACGTATTGAACATGGCGTTAGTGACATTTTCCATGGCCTGCCAATATAAAGTTTCTCACCTAGATCAGAGTCAGGAGAATGTAAAACACGCTCAAATAATCCTCTATCTTTTACCTGAGGGTTTAAAAGAATTTGTTTACTATTTAGTACAGCAGCTGCAGTTATACCATGCGCTTGAAGGTTATTCATTAACTCAAGGTCTTCAAAATTTTTTGTCCACTTGCCGATAAATTCATCTAGTTTATCTTGATTACTCCAGCGATGGTAGTTATCCGAAAATTCCTTACGCTTAGTCCATGCGGGATTTCCCATTTCTATACATAGTGATTTCCATTGGGACTCGTTTAAAGTAGTAATGGCTATCCAGGTATTATCTTTTTTACAAGGGTATACCCCATGTGGGGCTAGATAACTATGTCTATTACCCATAGGTTTACCATTTCTTTGGTTGGCTATAAAGTCTAATATTGCATCTCCCATACAGGCTGTGCCAATTTGATACATAGATAGATCTATCCATTGACCTTTTCCTGTTCGATGCCTGTAGAGCAAGGCAGCTAATATTGCAAAAATAGATGTCCATCCAACATGTGGATCAAAAAAAGCGTATCCAACGTGTCGTGATATCCAGTAAATTGACTAAGTCCGCAAGTAAGTTCCATCATTCTCCCTATGCCAGGGAATGATTTCCATGGTCCTGAGTGTCCAAATCCTGTATTAGAGAGGTAAATTAAATCCGGTTTTATCTTCTTTAAAGTTTTATAATCTAAGCCTAAACGCTCCATCGAGCCTGGGCGATTGTTTTCCACTACAATATCACTTACTTTAACTAAATCTTTGAATACACTAACAGCTTCAGGTAGTTTCAAATTTAAGCTGATATCTAATTTATTGCGATGAAGAGTTTGATGGCTACCCTCCCACTCCCAATGTTTGGTTCCTGGAGTTAAATCAGGATGAATAGCTGCAGGGAAAGGTGGAGATGTATGATTATCTATCTTTATAACCTCGGCGCCCATATCGGCCATTAATGCCATAGCGTACGGCATTGCTATCATTGTTGTTGAATCTAAAATTCTCAGTCCTTCAAGTGGGAGCGGCAAAGGAAACCTCCAACAATTAGTATTAGTGCTTTAGTTAATATAATTTGTCATATGTTCTGGGTCAATCCTATTATTTTTATCACTTGTTCGTGAAGATTTCTGTATTGTTCCAAAATTTACTAGAACATGTCTAGTATGCAGCAGTTTTGAAATCTTGGATGAATTAATTTTAATCCAATAAAACTGAATTGCTACATGCCTGTACTCTTGACAAAATAAACAACCATTGTTAGATTTACGATTTAGCATTCTAGGCAGGATACTGCTAACCGCTGTGTATTTAGAGGATTAAATTGCCAACATATGATTATGAGTGTAAGTCGTGTCATCATCGCTTTGAGGTTCGCCAGGGGTTCCATGATGATCGTGTAGCCTACTGTCCGCTTTGCTCCAAATCAGCAGAGAGGAAAATAAGCCTTGTTCCTGTTATTTTTAAAGGTAGCGGTTGGTATGTCACTGATTACGCAAAGAAATCTAGTACCTCAAATGTGCAAACTAAAGAAACAGATAAAGACTCTAAAAGTAGCGATAAGAACGCTGCTAAAGAAAGCACCAAATCAGAAAAGACCGGTTCTAAAACACCTGATTCAAAAAAGGATACGACAACCTCAAAAAATAAGTCGGATTCATAACCTCAAGGTTTCAGGATTGAGCTATGATTTTCTAATAAGATTTTAGCGAAGAAATTCTTACTAAATTCATTTAATTAGATCAATGGAATATAATTTATTAGGTTTGAGTTTATTTCTCCGTAGATTAGTGGCATGGTTATTCATGTAAAAATAGGAGCTCATAATTGCGTGCTTTAGTACAACGAGTAACAATGGCTAAAGTTAGTGCTAATGGCCAGCTTTTGGGAACAATTGGTCCTGGGCTGGTCGTTTTTGTTGGTGTTGCCAATGAGGATTCTGAAGAAGATGCAGTTTATTTAGTTAATAAGATAGTTAATCTAAGGATATTTTCAGATGACTCCAATAAATTTAATTACTCACCTTTGGAGATTAATTCTCAGTTAATGGTTGTTAGTCAATTTACTCTACATGCCAATACTAGAAAAGGTCGGCGCCCTTCGTTTACTGATGCTGCAAGTCCTGAGAAGGCAAAACCTTTATTTCATAAGATGGTTGAAATGTTTATAAACACTGGCCTAGATACAGTAATTGGGAAGTTTAAGGAACATATGATAGTAGAGATTCACAATGATGGCCCTGTGACAATAATGCTAGAAAGCTCTGATAGACATCGCTCTAGGAAGACTTAGTGATGTTTTCTTCATTTAAACATTCAGAAGAAAACACTGAGATGCAAATAAAAACTAAAAGGTATTTCTTCAAAATTTAATAACCAACAAGTGTCACAAGTTATTAGTACTAAATAGCTATCCCTTTAAGGCTCCATGGGCTGATATCGTTTATTTTTACTTGCACTAATTCCCCAAGCCTATTTTCATCATCTTCTAAATAAACTAATTTGTCATTACGATTTCTTCCGGATTCAGCTCCATTTTTTGAGTTGTCTATTAAAACTTCCTCAATTTGACCCAAGTAAGATTTATTAATATCTTTAGCAATTTCTTCCTGTAGCTCAGATATAATACGGAGACGGCGTTTTTTTTCTTTAAGAGGAACATCATCAGGCTGTTTACGAGATGCTATTGTTCCTTCGCGTGTAGAGTATTTTGCAAGGTGTACTTTATCGAACCTTATATCCTTTATTAATTCATATGTTTTATCAAACTGTTCTTCGGTTTCACCAGAAAAGCCTACGATGACATCGGTGCTTATAGAAACTTTAGGTACAGTGGATCGAATCTTGTCTACTAATTTACGGTAATCCTTATTAGTATATCCACGGCGCATACTTTTGAGAATTGAATCGTCACCAGCCTGGAATGGTAAGTTTATGTTCTCACAAACTTTATCTAAATTAGCTACAGCATCTATAATTCTATCACTCATGTCATTAGGATGAGATGTTAGAAAGCGTATGCGGTCTAAACCACAAATATCGTTCATTGATGTAAGTAGGTCCGCTAAATCTGGCTTGTCAGGAAGATCATATCCATAGGCATCCACTGTTTGACCAAGTAAAGTAATCTCCTTTACGCCTCTTTGAGCTAAAAGATTAGCCTCTCTAACTACGTCGTCGATCGGTACGCTTCGTTGTCTTCCACGTCTATAGGGGATTATACAAAAGGTACAAAATTTATCACATCCATGAATGATTGGTATAAAAGTTGCTACTTTAGGGTGCCCTGTTAAGTTCTTTAGGCATCCATCTGTGTCTAAAGCGTACTTTTCCTCAATAATGTTCATTAATGGCTGATATTGTTGAGGACGCATAAATACATCTACATGAGGAAATTTCTTCTCTAAGATATCTACTTTAGGTCCAACCATACATCCCATTAAAGCTATTACCCTTTCTGGATTTGATTTTTTTAAAGGGCGTAAAGTGTTGAGCATTCCTACAACCTTATCTTCAGATTGTTGTCTCACTACACAGCTATTTAAAACGATGACATTGGCATCATCTGGAGTTTCAGAAACCGAAAACCCAAGTTGATCCAAAGCGACCTCGAGTCGTTCGGAATCAGCTTTATTCATCTGACATCCTATTGTCCAGATATGATACTTCAGCAACAATTGCATCCCCAAAAATTAATGGCGGAGGGAGTGGGATTCGAACCCACGAGGGAGCTCATCACCCCCAACCCGCTTAGCAGGCGGGCGCACTAGGCCTCTATGCGATCCCTCCGAAAACTTAACTAATATAGCAAACTGGATTATTGTAAACAAGGATTTTGTTATAAAAAGTAGTTTACTACTTAATAATCGGAGGTGCTATGAATGGCTCTCCAGTTTGACTGCCTATCCATACACTTCCGCCTTCGAAAGTCTCCTTTTTCCAAATGGGTACTATCTCTTTTATCCTATCTACAGCGTACGTACATGCTTCAATAGCTTCTTTTCTATGTGGTGCTCCTATAGCAACAACTAAGCTTATTTCTCCCACTTCCAAGTGACCTAGTCTATGAGATATTGCTATCTCTTTAAGACCCCATTTTTCTTTTATTTCATTGACTATTTCCATTAATTTTAAATCTGCCATTGGTCTATAAGCTTCGTACTCTAAATAGTTCACCTTTTTTCCATTATTATAGAGACGAGTACATCCTAGAAAGGTGATAATACCACCGTTTGTAGCCTTTGTTACTTTCGCAGAAATTTTTTCAGGTTGTAAAGGATCTTCTGTTATTTCAATCATAATGCACTCCTACATAATGGAATATAGAATACATGTAATCACAAATTTATTTTGCTCCCCCACTTACAGGTGGAATTAATGCTAGTTCGTCTGCATCTTTCAATAAATGATCGTGTTTAACATATTCTTGATTAACAGCTACTACCAAGTCATCTGGCTTCATGGATATTTTTGGGTATAGTCGTAGGATTTCTTTCGTAACTATTTCTACATTACTACCTTCTGGGAAGTCTAATTCTGTAGAAGAAATTCCTGCTTTATCCCTATAAATTGCAAAAAACTTTATTTGTATCCTCAATTTGTTATTACCTAATAATATATTTCTTATGGTTGATTATAACACTGTAGAACAAATAATTGCTTTACTGATAATATTATTACTATAGCCTCTGATAGAATCATAGTTCCAAGTTAATTGACATTATCCAATAGGAAGTCTAAAATTTTAGTAGTAATTATTTTAAAGTTTATATAGGAGGCATTACCATCCTAAAAATACGGTTAAAAAGAGTTGGTGCTAAGAAACAACCTAGTTATAGGATAGTGGTAGCTGATTCGAGAGCACCTCGCGATGGGGCGTTTGTGGAACAGATTGGTTTATATGATCCGATGACTGATCCCCCATCGATAGTAGTAGATGAAGAAAAGGCTATTAAATGGTTGAGGAATGGAGCACAACCATCACAACCAGTCGCGCATATGCTGAAGAATTTGGGTACCCTGGAGCGAGTGAAAAATGAAAGAGCTAGTTGAATACATCGCTAAATCTTTAGTTAATAATCCAGAAGAGGTAAAAGTAACCGAGGAAACTGAAGAAGGCCGAGTTATCTTTCGTTTAGAAGTAGCGCCTGAAGATAAAGGTAAAGTGATAGGCCGGCAAGGCCGAGTTGCCCAAGCTATTAGAGCACTTCTACGGGTTGCTGCTGTAAAGGAAGACACCAGGGCAGTTCTCGAAATTCTCTAAGGTACGTGTCACTTTTCATAAGATTCTCCACTAAGAATTTAATTGGAGTCATTATCCAATGGAAAACCAGCCAGTTATTGTAGGAAGGATAGGCTCTCCTTGGGGTCTTTCAGGTTGGGTTAAAGTACAAATATTATCTGATTCTCCAAATAGATTCAAAGTAAACAGCCGATTTTTTACCGATGATAGTGTTTTAGTAATTGAAGATTTCAAGATCATCAATAAATCGACAGTAATAAAGTTTCACGACATATCTGATCCCGAAAAAGCTCAGACTTTACGAGATCAATACCTTTATATCAATAGAGATCAAATTGAATCTTTACAAGAAGGACTTTATTATCATTTTCAGATTCTAGGTATTGAAGTTGTTACGCAAGATGGTGAGAACCTAGGTGAAGTAATTGAAATTCTCAATACAGGTAGTAATGATGTTTACATTGTGCAAAAAGATTCCAAAGAAATTCTTATTCCAGGGATTAAAGATGTAATACTAGATATAGATTTGATCCGAAATTCCATGGTGGTTGATCTTCCTGAAGGTCTAGGTTAGTTACATATTGTTTATATAACGAGACTTGGTATTGTATCGTCTTCTAGATATCATGCAAGCCAGTCCATACTTTTTCACCAGTGATCGGTAGGCTAAATATTCGAATTCCTACTGCATCTGCCACTGCGTTGGCTATGGCTGCAGGAGGAGCGACGTTTGATCCTTCGCCTATTGATTTTACCTTATAAGGGCCTACTCCATCAGGTTCTTCAAGAAGAACTGTTATTAGTTTTGGAATATCTTTAATGTTTGGTATCTTGTAATCTCCCATATGTAGAGTTAATGGCTTACCATCTTCAATTGGTATTTCTTCCATTAGAGCATAACCCAATCCTTGTATAACCCCACCTTCTATTTGTCCTTGGTGGCCCACAGGGTTAATAATGGTACCAACGTCATGTGCTGTTATAAAACGCTCAACTTTAATTTCCCCTGTTTGTGGATCAACTCTAACTTCTGCTATTTGTGCGGTATAGGACGTAACATTTGGCGCTGATGGTGCATGCTTCACTGATACTTCTATTGGTTTATCTTCACATTGAAGTGCTAGTTTTGCCAGTTTTTGGAAATTAGATTCTTGTGTTTGATAGGATTTCCCTAGTGAATCGTTTAAAATACCTTCTATTTTCTCATTAAGTGCTGTAGCTGCTTTAAAGGCAGCTTCTCCTGTCACGTTGGTGGTACGACTACCACCGACTCCAGATTCAAGTTCGAAAAGATCTGTAGAGCCAGGCTTAACGTGTACAAATTGTAATTCTATTCCTAAAACATCTGCAACTATCTGTTGTAAAATAGTAAGGGATCCTTGCCCTGGATCACTTATTCCGGTATGGATGGTTATGTGACCAGATTTTTCTAAAGTAAGTCTTATAGCGCTTTCTCCAAAAGCGCCTGGCATCCTTTCGTACATTGCTATACCTCGACCAACGTTAGGGAGGGATTCGCTATTCCAATTAGCAGCTTCTAGAGCTTTTTCTAATGTTTTCTTAGCTCTGATGTTTTGAATTCCTAAATTCTTAATTTGCTCATCATTTTCCTGAACAATATTCTTTAATCTAAAGGTAGCTGGGTTCAAATTTATTTCATTTGAAATGATATCAAGTTGTGACTCTACGGCAAATGTAACCTGTGGAGCTCCTGGAGATCTCATATGTCCTTGAGGTACAGTATTTGTATAAATCATATAACTATGTATTTCTACCGCAGAGAATTTATAACAACTTCCGGCCTGATGAATTCCGTGTAAGTCTATGTGTCCACTAGGTTTAAATGCTCCATAAGCACCACTGTTCAAGAAGGCTTCTACCTTCATGGCAATGAGCTTTCCATCATTGTCAATGCCTGTAGTTACCGTAATTTCAGTGGCGTGACGAGGATTTCCAGCCAAAAGTTCTTCGGTATAGGTCATCACCATTTTGACAGGATTTCCTGATTCCCTTGATAAAAGGTACGCTACGGGCATGTCCATGGGTGATCCTTTACCTCCGAAATCACCTCCGACATTTACCATATTGGCTCTTATAGTTTTTGGATCAATCCCTAAAGATGTTGCTAATTGTGTTCGCATCATCCATGGACTTTTGTTGGATGCCCAAACATCGGATTTTCCTGAAGGCCTTACCCAGGCTACGCACGCATGGGGCTCTATATAGCCTTGGTGTTCATGATTAGTAATAAAAGAATGCTCAAATACCTTGTCTGCTTTGAGGTTAGATTTTGCAAAATCACCATATCCAGACTTAGAATATGCGCTGAGGTTTGGTAGATCAGGTGCTTCTGGGTTGTTATAAGAATTTTCGTAAGAATGTGGATTTTCATGAACCAATGGAGCCCCAGATTCTATAGCTTCCATTTGGTTAAATACCGATGGTAATTCTTGATACTCTACCTCTATAAGAGACAAAGCTTCTTCAGCGATTTCCACTGTGTCTGCCGCGACTGCAGCAACTCGTTCTCCGATAAATCGTACCTTGTCTATGGCTAAAACGGGCAGATCACGCTTCCAGCGTCCGATATAATGTGGGAATTCTTTTCCTGTGATAACTGCATGAACTCCTGTTAATTCTTTTGCCTTCTGAGTATTAATGCTAATGATTTTAGCATGGGGGAACGGGCTTCTAAGTACCCTACCCCATAACATATTGGGTAAAGATATGTCTGCGGCAAATTTGGCTTTGCCTGTTACTTTTAAAGGTCCTTCTATTCGAGTTGTGGGTTTTCCTATTGATTTAATCTCAGTCAAAGGTAATCCTCGTTTTGTTGCTGTGGATAGCCTAATCTTGTATGATAATGTCCAATCTTTTGGTGAGTATATATCATATCTGATGAGTAAAAAAGCCACTGTTACTGTTCAACTTCAAATAAATGGTCAGACTTATACTAAGGAAGTACTCCCTAACCGACTATTGGTTGATTTCCTGAGGTATGATATTGGGTTAACTGGTACAAAGGAAGGGTGTGGTGTAGGCGTTTGTGGCGCGTGTACAGTCCTTTTAGATGGCAAAATGATAAGTTCCTGTATATCCTTTGCTGTGATGGTTGATGGTCATCAGGTTACAACGATCGAAGGTCTTGCAATCGGAGATGAATTGTTAGCCATACAGGAGGCTTTTTCTGAGCAAGGTGGTTTTCAATGTGGGGCTTGTACACCAGGGCAGGTTATAGCTGCTCATGCATTATTGGAATCTACTCCGAATCCTACGGAAAATGAGATAAAAGACTGGATGATGAGTAATCTTTGTCGTTGCACTGGATATTATGGAATTATCGAGTCAATTAAAGCTGCTGCTAAAAAGTGAATTGGCAAGGTGATTTGTGCTAAAGCTGAAGGAACATGAATAGATCGACATCTTGTTATTAATATGATTAATGACTAGGTAGTATCTTTATATTTACACAGTAGAGGAATCGACTGATGGCCTTTTTTCAATGGCATAGACCTTCAACAGTAGAAGAAGTACATAATCTTTTGTCCCAATACGGTAGTATGGCTAAACTTATTGCTGGGGGCACTGCTTTAGTATTGATGATGAAGCAGAAATTGGTACAGCCAGAACACTTAGTGAGTCTGGCAAGAGTCGACAGCTTCAAGGGTATAAATGTTAGTGATGGATGTCTTCATATAGGAGCATTAACTACTCATCGTGAAGTAGAGACATCAAAGTTTGTTAAGGAAAAAGCCCCATTATTATCTGAAGCTTTTAGACATGTGGCAACATTACGGGTTAGAGAAATGGCGACTATAGGTGGTGGGTTAGTTCATGCAGATCCGGCAGAAGATACACCTCCTGCTCTTATGGCACTTGATGCTTCTGTTTCTTTAACCTCGTCAGGAGCTGAAAGAATAGTTAAAGTGGATGAATTTTTTGAAGATTATTACACTAGTGTGATTGATGATGAAGAAGTGCTTACCGATGTTATTATCCCTATACCATCAGGAGAAACAAAATTTGGGTTCAAAAAATTCCTTCCTCGAACAGCGGATGATTATGGTACCGCTATTGTTGCGGTTGCTTTAAAATTGGACCCTTTCGGGAAGGCTACTTTTATCCGTATAGCTTTAGGAGCTGCTGGGAGTGTTCCTCTACGGGCATATAAAGCTGAGAAACTACTTGAAGGGGAACTGATTACCCCTGAATTGATTAAAGAAGCTGCTCATTCTATTAAATCGGAAATAGACCCTATAGAAGATGTTCGAGGCTCTGTAAAATACAAGCGAGAAATGGCTGCGGTATTCACAGAACGGGCTATAGAACAGGCTATTACTCGATAATAAAGTTCTATTAAGCTTGTCAAATTTATCAAAGGATTTATGTGACATTGGATCATCATAGAAATTTAAGATTAGCTATTTCTAATCAATTTTAAAGGTCAAATAATCAAGGTATTTTCTACGTTAAGTTGATTGGATTCAATAAAGAGAGAGAAATATGAAATTTCAGCATCAGGTTCTAGTACCAGCTTCAAAAGAATGGCTTTGGGAATTTGTTACTAACATACCTGAAGTTGCAATATGTATCCCATGGATAAAAGATATCAAAAAAATTGATGCCCAAACATACAAATCCACTATCAATATTAGGGTTGGCCCAATTTCTCTTTCAATGGATGGAAATCTTTTTATTGAAGAAATAGACAAAGAAGAATGTAGAGGATCTTTTAGAGCTGAAATCAGTGACCGTAGAGCAGCTGGGACTGTCCATATGAGAATGTATATATCCTTAGATGCTAAGTCTGAAAACCAGACCAACTTAATAATTGATACTGATGCAACAATCGCTGGTAAATTAGGGGAATTTGGACAATCTATATTAAGAAGAAAAGCAGATTCTCTAATGGATATTTTTGCAAAGAATATAGCTAAAAAGGCTGAGGAGCAATTTTAAACAAATGAAGGGACAACATAATCCCTTAAATCTTTTTGAATTTGAAAAGCTTGCTAAAGAGTTCCTTTCAAAAGGAGAATTTGATTTCATTGCTGGCGGAGCAACTGATGAAATTACCGTAGAGAGAACTAGAAAGATTTATGATTCTATTACCCTTAGACCAAGAGTGCTAACAGACGTTAGTAAAGTAGATACTTCAATTAAGGTTCTCGGAGAATCTATACGATTTCCTTTACTGTTGGCTCCATCTGGAGGTCATGGTAGATCTCATCCTGATGGGGAATTGGCTACAGCTAGAGCAGCTGGAAGCGTTGGAATTGGAATGATTTTAAGCGTCAATGCATCTTATACACTGGATGAAGTAGCTGCTGTCTCTTCTGGGCCCAAATGGTTTCAACAATATATGTTTGAAGATCGTGGTTTAACAAAAAGTATAGCAGAAAGGGCAAAAGAAGAAGGTTATACCGCTCTTTGTATAACCGTTGATACAAAAGGAGTACAACCCAAGCGTGAACGAAATATTCGGAATAAGTATGCTATAAATAGTTCACCAAATTTACCGCCTTTGGAAGAGGGTTTCTGGGGCAATATATCTGGAGACTCATTATATGGCTATGGTCTATCAGATCCTCGCGCAGATTGGAATTATCTTGAATGGCTTGTTTCTAATACAACCTTACCAGTGGTGATTAAAGGAATTATGACCAGAGAAGATGCTCAACTATCTGTTGAACATGGGGCAAGAGCTATTATAGTTTCTAACCATGGTGGTAGACATCTAGATACCACGTTTGCCACTATTGAAGTTCTCCCTGAGATAGTAGATGTAGTTAATAATCAGATTGAAATATACTTAGATGGGGGCATACGTAGAGGCACCGATATGCTTAAAGCAATAGCTCTTGGGGCTAAGGCTGTACTAATAGGAAGGCCAATCTTTTGGGGATTGGCTGTAGGAGGTGAAAATGGATTGATTAGAGTACTTGAAATTCTTTACGATGAATTTATAAGAGCGTTAATACAGTGCGGCTGTAGCGATTTGGACAATATTGATCTTCAATTGGTTGGCTTGAGGTCACCACTTGAGAATTATCTGTCTAAATGAGTTGTGAATTCTCATCTTAATAATTAGAGCTTTTCTAATGGTCTTCAACAACTTCGTATTTTAGCTTGGCTACTGTAACTCCTCCCCCACCCTCAGAAGGATCAGCCATATGTATTTCGGATACTAAAGGACTGTCTATCAAAGCTTTAATCACGTCTTCCTTTAACACTCCCGTTCCTTTTCCAAGAATTATGCGTAATCTATTTAAACCGGCCAAAGATGCATCCTCTAAATAAATATGAAGTTTTTCAAGGGCATCAGTTACAAACATTCGTCTTAGGTGTAACTCAATGGGAGGTATTTCTGGTTTGGTATATTGGATAGAGCCATCTTGGTTATTTCCCACATTTACCTCTAATTATTTAAAGTATGTCCAAAATTCCATTAATCAAATCCTCATCTTCATTGGGGAGGACAGTTCTCGGATCCAAGATTACTTCTCCTTTCTCTATTCGTCCAATAATAGGAGGACTATTAAGTCGTAATCTAGCTATTAATTCATGAGGTTCATTGAACAACTGATCATGGCTAATTGATACAGCCCATGTAGGTAATGTTTCCGTTGGTAAACTTCCTCCACCAATTGTAGAATAGGTGTTAATTAGAGAAGATTTTGGCCCTATTTGTTTTTGCCATTGCCTTGCTCTTGTTTCTATTTCAAGCTCTGATGCTGATATCATTTGCCAGATTGGAATTTTGGTTATTGCTTCATCATTTATGTAATGTAATAGTGTGGCACTTAAGGCAGATAGGTTAAGTTTATCTATTCGTATAGCTCTTGATAGTGGATGCTTCGATAGAGAATGTATCATATCCTTTTGGCCCAATATTATTCCTGCTTGAGGGCCCCCTAGTAATTTATCTCCTGAAAAGAAGACCAGATCTGCCCCTGATTGGAGAATTTCTTGAGGAGTAGACTCATGAATCAATCCATAAATTGAGGTGTCTATGAGGCAACCACTTCCTAGATCATGAAGTACTGGAATCGAATGCTCCTGTCCTAATTTGGCTAAATCACTTGTTTCAACTGAGTGTGTAAATCCCAAAACCTTAAAGTTACTTGTGTGTACTTTCAGGAAAGCTTTTGTTTTTTCTGTAATAGCATTTTCATAATCTTGTATATAAGTTCTGTTGGTTGTTCCAACTTCAATAAGGGTAGCGCCACTTTGTTTAAGCAGGTCAGGAATTCTAAATCCACCTCCTATCTCTACAGCTTCACCCCGAGAAATAATTACCTCACCACCTTTAGCTAGAGTAGTGAGGCCAAGTAGTAATGCTGATGCGTTGTTATTTACTACCAATGCCGCTTCAGAACCAGTTAATTGTTTTAATAGTCTCGCTATATGATTTTGCCTAGAACCTCTTTTTCCTTCAATTATATCCATTTCCAAATCTGTATATCCATTTATGGTATCTAAAACTGCCTTTTTTGCCTCCAAGCTAAGTGGAGATCTTCCAAGGTTAGTATGTATGATTACACCCGTAGCATTAATTACTTTGTTGGGCCATGCTTTCCATATTATAGTGGCTTCGTCAGTAAGAGACTCAATGATCTGATT
>CAYTFF010000005.1:20229-24503 GCA_964437045.1 uncultured Dehalococcoidia bacterium | reverse complement strand
GTCCAGAATATGCTGTAGGCCCAATAGGCGTAGCTGTTGGAGTCGGGGTTGAGGTGGCTGTTGGAGTGGGGGTTGGGGGCAAATGAGGGAAGTTTAGATCGAAATTTTTTATTATTGGTAAAGTTGGGCCCAGAACTACATCTTGTTGAGATGCCTGAACATAAGTTGGTCCTTCCAAATGAAAACTAAGAATTTTCCCTATGTATCTACCATCTGGCGGAGCCACGGCTAATCCAACATATTTACCGTCCTTGGTTTCCACTCGTGCATTTGCAGCTGTTTTATATATAAGCCGTTTTGTTTCTTCAGTTACAGGGTCTTCATAATCAAATTCAATTTTAGCAAATATTTCAATTCCGTCGGGAGCTGCCAAACCACCGATGAAAACATCTCCGCTATAAACAACGGGGGCGGGCGGTAAACTGCTGGTTGGAACTACACTAGGTTGTCCCCCAGCAACAGCGATCGCGGCAGTAACCGTTATCAAAACTATAATAGCTATTCTTAGTAACATATCTAGATATCATGCTACCTCTTTTTGTATATTTTGAAAAGAGTTTATCTTCCCTTTATTTAATGAAAAACCTCCCAACCCAATATTCAGGGAAGGGAGGTTCTTCAAGACACTTTACTGTCCTTTTAACTATCTTGTAGTTACGGTACCAAGACTCCAGCTGCAGTCACATAGACCAAGTAGCCTTTACCCACTGTAGGGGAGGCAGTTCCTACAATATTAGTGAATGTGGTATTCAAAGTATCATATTCGTATACTCTGCTCCAAGTCACATTTGCAAGATACTGGCTTAATGTAACGCTTAGGCTATCACCGGCGGCTTTAGAGCCAGTGACGTCTATTGCTGGTATCAAGTTCCAGCCAACACTTAAGCTGACGGTTGGAGGTGTAACCTGTTGACCTCCAGAAGTACCAGGTATATTTACCTTTATAGGCTGGAATGTGGTCGTATGGACCCAATATGCTGTTCCAGCTGACATTGAGGTTAAGTTACCCTCTAGGTTACCTGATGTAGTGTTTCGGACTGCGGTCTTCCATGCCCCGCCTTCATATGACAGGACTGTGTCCACAGGCATTGTGCTGGATATAACCGTGTTAATGGCTGAGTCAGCTGGGGAATTTGGTAGTGATACCAAGTTCCAACCTGGCTGCAACTTCACTGAGAAGAGTGCCTTAGCGGTAACCTTAGCGGTAAAGCTTTTCTCTGCCATTTCGTTACCAACTGCGTCGGTAGCTTTAACCTTAACAATATGATCACCTATTGTGAGACCTGATGACTTGTATAAGAAGACAATATTATCCTCTGTGTTTACAGAACTCAGGATATCAACACCATCAAGTGTTAGTGAGTTTAACGTCACAGTTGCATGAGTATCCTTGTCAGTGCCTACTTCAGCTGAGCTCGTTGAGAAGTTCTCGCTGACGAAAGCAGTTCCACCTGTGTTTAACCCATATTCTTTACCCTCATTAGCGAAGTCCAATATAAGGAATGCGTCTGGATCATCAGTCGTCGATGGAGTGAAGGTAGGATCTGGGATGGACGTATCCTTTTCAAACAGAATTGCTGCTGTATTACTAGGATCAGTCGCATGTCCGGCAGTACCTGCGTTACCAGCTAGGTCACTAGCAGAGATGTAAATATTATGAACACCTGCTGCTGCTGGAGTAGCAGTGACTTTCCAGTTTTGAGCCGACACTAGTGATGGTGATCCAGTAGAAGTTTGTGTAGTAACCGTGGTAGCGGTAGCCATAGCCTTGACTACAACGGAACTACTGTCTACTGTAGCAGCCTCATTGGTGCCGAAGTTAATTGTTACTTTACTTTTTGCCCCAGGAATAGTTGCGGCAGCGTCACCGGTAACAGTTACTGTAACAGTAGGCGCAATTCCGTCAGCGGACGTCACTTCGTCTACTGTAAGGTCGTTACCCGCTACGTCCAAAATGGATCCAACTAGTTTAACCTTAGGCTTCTTATCTGCTGACAACGCACTGGTTGTGATAAAGACAGCATCAGAGTTTCCAGCATAATGTGTAGCCGTCAAAGGCACAACATCATCTACTGTAAAGTCTGCATTAGAGACTGAAGTTCCATCAATTGGCTCATTAAAGTTTACAATTATGGAGTTAGTCTTTGCTTTAGAAGCAGTAGCCTCTGTCTTATCAGTAGCTGCGGAACTTGTGTCCCACCAGGTACCTGTTGTTGCACTTGTCATATCTGGGTCAGTGAAGTCTATCTTAACCATATATGGCTGACATCCTCCGACTGCAGCTGAGTTAGTTGTCAAGTCTGAGATTGTTACGCCGGTTAAGCTCCCTACTGCTGGGAAACTGGCAGCGGTACAAGCATCAGCAGTTGTACCAATTGAAGTCAATCGGTCACTGACACCAGCATTCCCGCCATTATCATCTGATTTAACCCACCAGAATAGCTGAGCGTCTGTAGTTGGTGCTGAGGCAGCAGGTAATCGCTGCTCTGCTCTAAATCCACCAGTAACAGCAGTTAATGTACCAGAGGTATCAACTGTCACTTCTGATGCTTCGCCAGAGTCAACAATGTTGTCATTATCAGCATCTACTACGAAAACTATCTGTATAGTAGTCTTCTTCACAAGAGAGTCGGCGTCAGTAACATCAGCCGTTACAGTAGGCCTAGTCACTTGAGTACCAACGTTATGAGCTGGGGCGAAATTAGAGAAAGTTGGCCCTGTGCTCTCAACTACAACAGTATCAGTAACTGTGGTAGCTGGTGTAGGAGCAGCGTCGGTATAGCTTATCTTTACAACATCGCTCGCACCTACTTTAAGGTCAGGTTCACTATCAGCATTAAGAGAAGCTGAAGAATCGCCTGAAACCAGGTCGATTGTAGCTCGGAATATTCCGGACTGAACAGCAGTCTCCGTCAACTTTACGCCTATACCGGCTGCATCGGCATCACTAGTGACCCAAACAATACTAGTCTTAGCACTGTCTCGGTCTTCAGCTGTACCGACTGTATTCGCGGTTGCGGCTTTATAGTCCACTTCCTGAGTGGTAGCGCTACCATGGCTAGCTCCACATTTAATGGTAACTACACCATTTGCACCGTCTACCTGGAAGATAGAGGTAGCAGCGGTACCGTCTGATGCGACGGTTACATCACTGAAGTTAACTACTCCATCTGTCCCCTTATCAACAATTGGAACTTTCGTAACCTGAACGGTTCTAAGGTCCCCATTTGCTGAACAGGCAGTGAACGTCAATGTCTCACTAGTAACGGAAGTTGACACATCTATGTCAGCGTCCTTTACCTCTAAGACGACCGTTCCACCTTGCCTAGCCCAAGTCAGGGCCTTTGTAGTATCAGCAGGGTCTAATATAGTAGTTCCCCCACGGACACTGGCAAATGTAGGAATAATCGCTACAAGAGACATCAATACGGCTAATATAAATAAAACTGGTATGTATTTGGCTTTGCTTTTCACAGCCTACCCCCTTTTCCAAAGGTAAATTTTAAAAAAGTTTCCGTTATTATCAAATTTCCTTCCAAATTAATCAAATCTGGATGATATAAATCCATGCGACCTCACTTTCGTAGGTCGAACCCCTAGAATTTTTACACCATGCCCTCTTCTTTGTCAAGGGCTTTTCGCCCCTAATTGCCAAAGATGAGGAGAGAACTCATCTCTTTAATATATCTGGGCCTCAAATTCGCGACACTTCAAGAAAACCAAATTTATCAAGAGGAGACTCATTCATGACTACGAGAACTAACTATATCCGACCTCAACATAGATGTCAATATAAATTTAGGGTTATTCTGTGCCCCATTTTCAATAATATTTATATCGATCAAAATTTACTGTTGCCCTTTTTACACACTACTATTAATAGACACTAAGAAACATCTTTAGTTAAAGTAGCTAAAAATTCAGTATTACTAGATGTCTTAGACATACGCTCCAGAACCTTTTCAGTAGCTTCCGATGAATTCATAGAATCTGAGCTAATCATTCCAAGTATTCTCCTAAGAAGCCATACTTGCTTAAGTACACTCTCTCCTAGAAGCATTTCCTCTCTTCTAGTCCCACTCCTGGGTATGTCTATTGCTGGGAAAACCCTGCGATCTGCTAGTTTACGATCAAGATGAAGTTCCATATTCCCAGTGCCTTTGAATTCTTCAAAAATAACCTCATCCATTCTACTGCCGGTATCTACAAGGCATGTGGCGACTATAGTCAAACTACCGCCTCTTTCTGTATTGCGAGCTGCACCAAAGAAGCGC
>CAYTFF010000005.1:19714-20219 GCA_964437045.1 uncultured Dehalococcoidia bacterium | reverse complement strand
TGGATCTATACCACCTGACAATGTTCTGCCACTTGCAGGAGCTGCGAGATTATAAGCTCTGGTAAGGCGGGTAATACTATCTAATAATATGGCTACATCTTTACCATCTTCCACTAGTCGTTTCGCTCTTTCTAGACACAATTCTGCTACTCGACAATGGTCTTCTACTGGATCATCGAAGGTGGAAGCTAAAACTTCTCCATCCACAGACTTTTGGATATCTGTAACTTCTTCAGGACGTTCTCCTGTAAGGGCAACCATCAGATGTATATCCGTATGGTTTTGAGTTATCCCGTTAGCAATCTCTTTTAACAAAGTTGTCTTACCAGCTTTAGGTGGAGAAACTATAAGTCCTCTCTGACCACGCCCAATTGGAGCTACAAGATCAATAAGCCTTGTTGACAGATTACCAGATTTAGTTTCTAAATCGATTTTCTTATTTGGAAATATAGGAACTAGTGATTCAAATGCGGGTCTTCGTCTTGCTCGTTCTGCCTGGTCACCA
>CAYTFF010000005.1:9658-19704 GCA_964437045.1 uncultured Dehalococcoidia bacterium | reverse complement strand
CCTAAGACCAAATCGCCTAATTTGAGATTGAGATACATATACATCCCCGACGCTTTGCCATTGGCCATTTTTCCTTAAGAATCCATAGCCATCATTTATGACATCTAATAAACCGGTGGTAGAGAGTTCTTCTTTTTTGTCAACGTATGCCCTTAAAATTTTTACCAGAAGTTCTTGCCTGCCCAACATAGCCCCATCCTCGAGACCAACCTGATGGGCAATCTCAACAAGTTCTTCAATTTCTTTTACTTCTAATTCCTTAAGCTTAATCATATTTATTCACTGGAACTCCTGTAATCCGAATTTTGGTTTTTTATCTCAAATTAATTAATTCTAAGCTGTCAATTTTAATGGAGATACGTGCAGTCCAAAACCTGATTTTGTTAAATATTACACGTTTGACTGGATAAGCAACTTAATAACTGTTGAACAATTCAACTCAACTTTTGGGAAATAACCAACGAGATTCTCATATGAGTGGAACTGGGATAATAAGATGAGGGGAATTTCTGAAACTCATTTTATTATAGCAGACTATTTACAATCAGTCTATCCCTTCAAAAATTTACGTACAGATTGCCCAACAATTGGTAATGGGTGTTGTCCACCCTCCCTTAAGACTCCTTTGGCAACATTTATAAACTCATCAAACAAAGGGTGAGGTCTATTTGGACGAGACAGAAATTCCGGATGGAATTGCGTACCTAGCATAAATGGATGATCCACTAACTCACTAATTTCAACAAGTCTCCCGTCAGGAGAAACTCCGCTTGCTAATAGCCCAGCTGACTCCAACTCATCCCTGTATTTGTTATTGAATTCAAACCGATGTCTATGCCTTTCCGTTATCATATAATTCTTGTATGCCTTAAATGCTAAGGAAGATTCTCTGATATGACACGGATAGTTACCTAATCTCATAGTTCCGCCCTTCTTATCAACTTCCCTTTGATCTGGCATGAGGTCGATAACTGGACAAGAGGAATCTGGATTAAACTCGGTAGAATTTGCATCACTAAAACCCAGTGAAAACCTAGCAAATTCTGAAACCATAACTTGCATTCCTAGGCAAAGTCCAAAATATGGAATCTGGTTCTCTCGTGCATATGTTGCCGCTTGGATCATACCTTCTATGCCTCTCTTGCCAAATCCTCCCGGAACTACTATGCCACTTACAGAATCTAGTAAAGTATCGGTTCCATATTTTTCAATATCCTCAGATTGTACCCAGGATATTTCAATATCCCTGTTATGAAGAAGCGCAGCATGATATAAGGCTTCTTTAACAGATATATAAGAATCTGGTAACTCAACATACTTACCAACTACTGCTATAGGTATCACTTCCCTTTCCACATGCATTTTTTTTACCATTAACTGCCAGTCAGTTAAATCTAAAGATGAGTTAGGAAGATTCAAACTATTGCATATTAGATCTCCCAGCCCTTCTTCTTCTAATATTAGAGGAACTGAGTATACATTGGGGACTGTAGGCATAGATACAACCCCTTTTATTGGCACATCACAAAAGAGGGATATTTTGTTTTTTATATCATCAGATATAGGATCATCACTTCTGCAAATAATTGCATCAGGCTGAATACCTATACTACGAAGTTCCTTTACACTATGTTGAGTTGGTTTGGTTTTAAGTTCACTTGTGGATGTGATATATGGAAGGAGAGTAAGATGTATATAAAAAACATTATCTCTGCCTACATCGTTCCTCATCTGTCTAATGGCTTCTAGAAAAGGTAATCCCTCAATATCACCGACTGTACCACCTACTTCTACTACAATAACTTGAGACTTAGATTCATCAGCAAGGTATTTTATACGTTCCTTAATAGCATTGGTTACATGTGGTACTACCTGGATTGTCCCACCCAAGAATTCCCCTCTACGTTCCCTAGAAATTACATCGGTATAAACCTGACCAGCGGTTACATTAGAAGATTTGGTAAGTTCAATATCAGTAAACCTTTCATAATGGCCAAGGTCTAAATCGGTTTCACTACCATCTTCTGTAACAAATACCTCGCCATGTTGATATGGAGACATGGTACCGGGGTCTATATTTAAATAGGGGTCAAACTTCTGAACAGAGATGGGAACTCCTCGCCCCTTAAGAATGCGCCCTATAGAAGCTACTGTTATTCCCTTACCTAGGGAACTTACTACACCGCCAGTCACAAAAATATATTTAGTCATTTTACTAAAGTTATGTCCTGATCAGAAAACCAACATGTTGAGATTCAATATCAGCTAAAAAGAACATCCCCAGAAAGAGGGATCTTAGAGGGATTAGCCGGTTAAACAATCTATCAACTAGTGGCTTCCAATTCGTTTTTACCACCACCTCCGGTTTTCCTGAGTATATGAGGAGATAGTTCTATATGTCAACCTTTGGCAACCAAAGAAGATATTCTAATTTAATTTTTTAATTGTTCCTTAATCTTAGGAATGTTAAAATTCGTTTTGCTATATATTGCTTAAGAATGTTAAGCATAAATTGATTTATGTTATTTATCTGGAGTTTTAGTTGAATTATAAAACCTCATTGAAACAATTACTTAGTTTAATTGATTTTGAACGCCCCACAAATAACATCGATAAATCCCAATATCATCTCCATCGCATAGAAGAGATATTGAAAAAACTAGGTGATCCACATCTGGCCATACCTACAATTCATGTAGCTGGAACCAAAGGCAAGGGTAGTACAGCTGCCTTTATTTCATCTCTTTTATCTGCTCAGGGTTACCGAGTTGGGCTTTATACCTCTCCTCATCTTCATACCTTCAGGGAAAGGATAAGGATTGGATTTGAACTTATCAGTGAAAAAGAATTTGCGGGCCTGATCCAACAATTATGGCCACTTATAGAGTGGGCAAAGGAGAATAGCTTATTCGGGGCTCCTACCACTTTCGAAGTGCTAACATGCATGGCATTTCTACATTTTAAGAATTCCATGGCTGATTTCCAGGTATTAGAAGTTGTTTTAGGAGGGCGCTTAGATACAACTAATATAGTAAGCACTGAAGTCTGCGTACTAACTCCAATTAGTTTAGACCATGTTGAAATTTTGGGGGATACTTTAAGGCAAATTGCTAAAGAGAAGGCAGTGATAATTAAGTCAGGCGCAACCGTGATAGTTTCACCCCAGCCAATTGAAGCCATGGAAATTTTTCAACAGACATCTCAAAATAAGTCCGTTAAATTAATACCAATAGATAAAACAATGTCCTGGACCAAAACTTTTAATAATCACGCAGGACAAAAATTTGTTTTAGAAGATGATCAAGGATTAAATAAATATTGGATACCCCTTCTAGGAATGCATCAAATAGAAAACGCATGTACAGCAATAGCCTCTGTAAAAGCACTGAAAAACAAAGGGCATAAGATTGATCAAGTTAATTTTGCATCTGGCTTGAAAAACGTTCAATGGCCTGGCAGATTAGAAGTACGCAAACATAAGGAGAGAATTTTTTTGATAGATGGTGCCCATAACGAATCATCTATTCATAGATTAGTAGAAGCAATTAATACGTATTTTGAATTTGATAAGTTAATTGTATTGTTCGGGTCCCTAGACAGGCATAACACTACCAGTATGATAAAAGAATTAGGTAAGATCACTCCAGAAATCATAGCTGTGAAATCAAGACACCCCCGAGCTCTCCCAAGTGATGTTATTGCTAAACAAGTTGAAAATGAAGGCTTAAAAGTTATCTATCAATCAGACAATATCAGTAAAGGTATCAAATATGCCCTAGACAGGACCATAGAAAGAGGCTTAATATTAGGTACTGGTTCTCTTTTTGTAGCTGCTGAGATACTTGAGATCATTGAAGGCCGACACCCGGAGATTTATCCAGAACTAGAGAATTATAGCAACTTTGCTGATAAATTAATATGAGGTTATAAATTGCCCAATTCCCCCGATAACAAAAGAATAAGAGTAGTAGTAACAGGAATGGGTGCCCTCACTCCATTGGGGGAATCGGTCCAAGATTTCTGGAATGGCTTAACAGAAGGAAAATCTGGGATAGGACCGATAACACTATGCGATGCATCTAGTTTTACTTGTCAAATTGCAGGAGAAGTATCAAATTTCGATGCGGCCAGCTATATTAATCCAAAGGAAGCTCGTAGAATGGCCAGATTTTCCCAACTAGCAGTAGCTGCTGCTCAATTATCTCTAGAAGATTCAAAGCTGGATCTATCGAAAGAAAATGTAGAATCGATAGGTGTCGTCATAGGCAATGGGAACGGGGGATTTCCAACCACAGAAGATAATGCAAATATATTATTCACTAAAGGCGGGATGAAGGTTAGCCCCTTCTTTATCCCAATGATACTTCCAAATATGGCTGCTTCAAATATAAGTCGTATGTTGGGTACAAAGGGATACAGTAACACAATTATAACCGCGTGTGCTGCAGGTACTCAGGCTATTGGGGAGGCAGCTGAGGCAATTAGACGAGGCACATCTGATGTTATATTAGCTGGCGGCTGTGAAGCTGGGATAAGTCCATTAGGACTGGGGGGATTTTGTGTGATTCATGCCTTAACATCTAAAAATAGTACTCCGCAAAAGGCCAGCCGTCCCTTCGACGCACAAAGGGACGGGTTTATACCGGCAGAAGGGGCAGCAGTTCTAGTACTAGAATCATTGGAACATGCCTTGAACCGCGGAGCCAATATTCTTGCTGAAATTCTGGGTTACGGTGCTTCGTCGGATGGCTATCACTTGGTACAACCTGAAAAAGATGGAGCAGGAGCTTCAAGGGCAATAAGGTGGTCTCTGGAGAATGCTGGGTTAGAACCTGAACAAATTGATTATATTAATGCACATGGAACCTCCACCCCACTTAATGATACCTCAGAAACATTAGCCATCAAAAAAGCATTAGGAGCCCAAGCCTACAAAATCCCTATCAGTTCTACCAAATCAATGATAGGGCATGCCTTAGGGGGCGCAGGAGCGATAGAATCAGTAGCCTGTATAAAGACTATACAAACTGGAATTATGCATCCTACTGTAAATTATGAGAATCCAGACCCTAATTGTGATCTTGATTACATTCCAAACCAACCTAGGTTAAAGGACGTTAAAACTGTGCTTTCGAATAGTTTTGGATTCGGTGGGCAGAATGCCTGTGTAATATTTGGTAAGTTCGAAGGTTAAATCGTTAATTACATTGTCCTAGTTTAAGGACAAACTCGTAGTTTTGTTATTTTCGGGAGCTATAAAGATTCAGCCTGTTATCTATAGCTCGACTGGCTCCTTAACTGGAATCATACCATCCAGTATCTTCTGTAAAGCCATTATATGACTGCAAAGCCCATACCCTGAGAAAAAATTACACGTGCATCCCCAATTATCAGATTCATAAATTACTTCATGTGTACTATGATCTCCTAATAATGACACTTTAATCTGATGAACGTTAACCCTTCCTTTTTCGTTTGCATATCGATTAGCTTTTTCAATTTTACCTATAAGACTTGAATTCATATAGCCCTTTACCTTTCTAAAAGCCACTACAATAATATGAACAGAATAATATAATTCTTATATCAGTCATTCTAGACATACTAATGCTATAAGGTCAACGCAAATTTTGCCAAAATTTTCCAATTTGTTTTCTTGGCCCTTTGACTAAAGACCAATGATATAATATGTGAAATCCATGTCTTGGGAGATAGATTGTTTACTCACCTACATGTCCATACAGATTATAGCTTACTTGATGGGGTAAGCCGGATTAAACCTATGATCGCAAAAGCCAAGTCTCTCGGTATGGATAGCCTAGCAATTACTGATCATGGAAATATGCACGGGGCCATTGAATTTTATTTAACTGCCAAGGAAATGGGCATTAAGCCAATACTAGGCTGTGAAATTTATGTTGCACCCAGAAGTCGATATGACAAAACTTCCCTCGATAAAACTCCATATCATCTGACTGTTCTTGCAAAAGACATTGAAGGTTACAAAAACCTTTGTAAATTGATCACTAAATCCCATCTAGAGGGTTTCTATTATAAACCACGCGTGGATAAAGCCATCTTGCAAGAACATAGTGAAGGACTTGTAGTTCTTTCAGGATGCCTGAACGCGGAAATACCCAAACTTATAACTCAGAACCGCTTAGATGAAGCTAAAAATGTAGCTCTCTGGTATAAAGAAATCTTTAATGATTACTATTTGGAGCTCCAAGATCACGAGGGTCTCCCTGAACTTAAAATAGTATCAGATCACCTAATTACTTTAAGTAAAGAAACTGATATACCTTTAGTTGCTACAAACGACTTCCATTATATTGAAAAAGAAGACGCTCCCATACAAGACATACTTATCTGCATTCACACAAACACTAACCAAAACGACGAAAAACGTCTGAAAATGGAAGACGATTCTTATTATTTGAAGAGTCAGGAAGAGATGGAGGCTTTATTTAAAGATTATCCTGAGGCCATAGAAAATACCTCCAAGATCGCCAACATGTGTAATGTGGAACTTGAGTTTGGGAAAATGCGCCTTCCAGAATACAAGAATATTGAAGGTAACAATGCGGATGATTATTTATCTAATTTATGCTGGGATGGCTTGGAAAAAAGATTTACAACAATTACTGAAGAACTTAAAGAAAGGCTCTCCTATGAACTGTCCGTTATAAAAACAACTCAATTCGCCAATTATTTTCTCGTGGTCTGGGATATAGCCAGGTTTTCTAAGAAGCAATCTATAATTTTTGGTGTTAGGGGTAGCGCAGCAGCAAGCCTTGTTCTCTATTGTCTTAGCGTTACTGACATAGATCCTATCGAATATAAACTAGTGTTTGAACGTTTTCTTAACATAGAGCGTAAAGAAATGCCTGATATTGACATGGATTTTCAGGATGACCGCCGGGAAGAAATCATTCAATACCTTGTAGATACTTATGGCCCTAACAATGTAGCGCAAATTGTTACATTTGGCACTTTAGGAGCTAAGGCCGTCATAAGGGATGTGGGAAGAGCATTAGCAATGCCTTATGCTGATCCAGATAGAGTAGCCAAACTAATACCATTTCGCCTTAATATCACGTTAGATGACGCCATCAATGAAAGTCCTGAGCTTAGAGAAATTTACAATGAAGATAAAACACTAAAATCGTTAATAGATACTGCTAAAAAATTAGAAGGGTTAACTCGCCATTCTAGCACTCATGCTGCTGGCATTGTAATTTCAAAAGAACCATTAGTTGAGTATGTGCCGCTTCAACGCCCAGCTAAAGGTACTGAACATGGAATTTCGATGACACAATACCCCATGGGTGATATTGGGAAGCTAGGGTTATTAAAATTGGATATTCTTGGCCTTATAAACCTAACAATATTGGGGCGGGCTATTAAGCTTATTAAAGAATCTAAGGGGATAGAATTAGATCTAAATAAAATTGAACTCAATAACAAAGATACCTTTGATTTATTATCTAAAGGTGAGACTGTAAACGTATTCCAACTTGAAAGTGCGGGAATGAGGCGTTATATAAAAGATCTTAAGCCTAGCTCTATTAGAGATGTCGCTGCCATGATAGCATTATATAGACCAGGACCAATGGAACATATTACTACTTTTATCGAAGCAAAACATGGCCGTGCACCAATTAAATTTCCCCACGATACTCTTAAAGAGATTCTTGAAGAGACATATGGAGTAATTGTTTATCAAGACCAAGTTCTAATTATCGCCCAAAGATTTGCTGGATACTCATTAGGAGAGGCTGACATTGTCCGGAAAGCCATGGGCAAAAAGATACCAGAGGTAATGAAACAAGAACAGGATAAGTTTATCAAAGGTGCCCTTGATCAGGGATACACATCTGAATTAGCACAACAAGTTTTTAAGTTAATCGAGCCGTTTGCAGGATATGCCTTTAATAAAGCTCACAGCATGAGCTATGCTCTTATATCATATTGGACAGCTTACTTTAAGGCTAACTACCCTATTGAGTATATGACTGCTGTATTAAATTCTTACTCAGGGAATACCGATAAGGTAGCAAATGCTATTTCAGAATGTCGTAGGCTTAAAATTATGATTATGCCTCCAGATATTAATTATGGAGAATCAGAATTTACTATGGAACAAAATGAAAAATTCCAAAATGTTATACGATTTGGAATGTCCGCAATTAAAAATGTCGGTGAAGGGGCGATTAAACCAATCCTAGATGAAAGATCCAAAGGAGGTTATTTTAAAAACCTAGAGGATCTTTGTACTCGTGCCGATCTAAGTGGATTAAATAAACGGGTTATAGAAAGCCTTATTAAGGTGGGAGCCTTTGATTGTATAGGCACGCGATCATCTCTGTTAAATTCCGTAGAACGATTTTTGTCGATGGCTAATCAAGCAACAAAGCTTAAGGAATCTGGCCAGGCTTCTATGTTCAACCTTTTTGGTGAAAGTGTACCAACTCCACTGGGAACTATAGATCTGTCTGAAGAAGACACTGTGTTACCTCGTGAAAAGCTACAGTGGGAGAAAGAACTTCTAGGGGTATATCTCTCTGAAAATCCGATAAGTAAAGCTCTATATGAAATGAATTCAGAAGCAATAGTATCCCGCGATAACCTGACAAATGATATGGAACGGAAGCAAGTGATTTTGGTTGGGCAGGTAATAACAGCTAACAAACGCTTAACAAGAGACCAACGGCCTTTCTTAATAGCAAATCTTGGGCTGATCGATGGTAATGTAGAAATAGCTGTATGGTCAAAAGAACTAGTGAATAAAGAACATCTCTGGACCGAAGGTAATTTTCTTTCTATTACCGGAAAAGTGCGCCTGAGAAACGACCAGTTAAGTATTAATTGCGAAAATGCTTCTGAACTTGGCTTGCCTGGCCTAGAAAATCCCACTGACATTAACATAGAGGCTGCTTCCAAGGAAACTAAAACAATTGAGAGTACAAAATACTCAGAGAATGGAACAGACCATCTAGAAGAACCTTTTGCAAATCCTAAAATAGTTTCTCATCCTTTATCCGGACAAAACCAGGCTAAGCCTAGTGTAAAAAGGCATTGTCTAGTATTAAAAGTTAACGAAACTGATGATCCAATTAAAGATGAACTTTTTCTTAAAGAGATAATAACCTTCCTTTTGGATTATAAGGGGAAAGATTCGGTTAAACTAAGAATTGGCACCAACGGCCATAGTGTTGAAATGGATATGCCAATTATCAGTGTAGATTGTACTGAGGATTTAATTAATAGTCTTGAGCAAATAATGGGGTACCCTGGCGCTGTAATTGAACAATTACCGGTATGAAACTACGGTGATTAAGTTTATTACAACCATTTTATAAATATTTGAATTTCCTCAGCCTATTATGGGTTTAGCTAAACCTAATGTCCTTTTTTCCAAATCTAGTAGTTTTTGTTTTAATTTAAGATTGTATTCTCCTTTACAAAAACCTCCTAGAGATCCAGATTTCGAAATCACTCTATGACAAGGTATCACTATAGGCAATGGATTATTTGCCATAGCCTGCCCCACTGCTCTAGCAGCTTTTGGCCTCATAATGCTAAATGCCAATGATGAGTAACTGCGTGTTTCACCAATTGGGATTTTCCGACATTCGTCCCATACATCTCTATTGAAAAGGGATGTGTCAAGATAATCCAGTGGATTTACAAAATATAATGATTCTCCTCCAAAATATCCCTGAAGAAATTCCCTAATCTCTGATAAACGTCCTTCAGAACGAGTAGCATTTGTTATCCATTTAAAAAGGTGTTGCCAGCATTTATCATAACTAAAAAAGGGGAAAGTTGTTCTTCTGATGCCTGCGTCAGATTTGACTGCCCCAACCCAACCCATTTCAGTGAGAAATATATCATAATAATTAGACATAAATTAAAACTCGAAAGTTTCCGTGATTAGCCTCCGGCAATTGCATATATACCAACCGTTAAGGAAAGCTCATGCCCATCATAAATTATAGTATCCAGGCCATCCCCATCCCGTATATTGTCTCCATCTATCATAA
>CAYTFF010000005.1:0-9648 GCA_964437045.1 uncultured Dehalococcoidia bacterium | reverse complement strand
TCTACGCAGTGTTCTGTCACTTCGTAAAACTATTGATGTGAATTGCTCTCCATGTTTAACAGATATAAGATCCATAACATCTCTTACACTGGACCCTTTAACTAACGAAAATTGTTCCTCTTCGCAGTCCAATGTATTCTTTAACAAGCCAAAATATTGTACATTTACTTTAATATTTTCCAATAGCTTTTCCTCATAAAAGATGATTAGTTGAGTATCTAATTATTTAATTAAAGGCATAACCTCTTCATTAAAAATCTGAACCTGTTCCTCAATTTCACCTAAAGACTGAACTCCATAATGTTGAATTGTATAATTATCTATTTTTAAACCTGTAATACTATTATTTATTGTATCATTATAGTCTTCCCACCCATTTGGTATATTCATATAACCTTTCAATTTATTTGTGTATGTATCAATTATCTATCCCCAAACTTGCTGTTTTATCTACCTTTTCAGCAACTTCCTCAGGTGTGCCAATAGCGTTATCTGCGACTACTTTTGCTATTCTATCTTCCTTAACATGACTACCAATTGGACTCTTTCTAAATTTTGCAATAGCCTCTTCATGTGTGGAAGCTATACTTTGAACAATAACAACGCCTTTGTCTATATCAGACATTTGCCTACCCTTAGCTTCCAATTCTATACGCAAGTTATTTAGCCGATCTTTGATTGGATGTGAGGATGAAAGCATACTCATTAATTGTCCAGTACCCCAACTTGCTACACGTTTAGGTGTTTCTAATGCTTCCCCAGCAATATAAAGAGATGGAGGATTTTGGATTGGCTTAGGATACAAAGTAACATCCCTAAATTTAATGTACTCCCCTTGATAAGTTACGTGATCTTCAGTAAAGAGTCTATAGATAGATTCCATAATTTCATTAGCAAGCCGTCCCCTATGAACATTAGCGGCTTCTCCATTAAAGGCTTCATACTCATCTCGTCTACCAAGACCTAATCCCATAGTAAATCTACCAGAGGAAATAACATCCAGAGTTGCTGCCTGTTTTGCCAAAATAATTGGATTTCTAAAAGGCAGACATATAACTCCCACACATAATTGAATTTTACTAGTAGCGTTGGCACATGCTGCTAATGTAATCAGGGGATCATACCAATTAGGCATAGCACTATATGAAATATGCATTCCTTCAGTCAAAGTAATATGATCGTCAGCCCATACGGAATCATATCCGAGCTTTTCTGCTTTTTGAACCAAACTTACTATTTCAGTTGGATCAGCAAATGGCGCTGGCAAAGTTAATCCTTCTCTGCATGTCGGTATCCCAATTCCAAATCTCATCTACCTAATTCCTTTCTCTATAAACAAATTTATACCGAATTTGGTCAATCTTCCATTTCTACAACGAAATCAGGAAGTCATCGCTTATCTTATCACGACTCAATCGATAAGGTGCAAACAACAAGTCGGACACCTTTTTTAAGAGTGTCCGACTTATCAGTTAGATCAATAAGTATCTAGGATCTATTTTTTAATCCAAATGTCCTGCAACCTCAAAATCATATCGGATGCATATTCAAATCCTTGAACTCTAGAAGTGGTCACAACTGCCGCATCTGGATGTGCTGTGAACAATCTTGGTGCATCACTAATAACAATCTTTTGAATATCTCGATACATATTACCGGCTTTAGCAGTATCAAATATAGTAGCTGCTTCATCAAGAAGTGCATCTACTTCTGGATTCTTGTATTTATGGAAATTACCCCATCCGCCACTATGGAATTGGGCTGCAAAACGGCCGTGGATATCGCCACGAGGAGTAAACCAGAAGCTCTCCATACGGACAAGTCCTTCGGCTCTAGCTACTTTAATCTCAGCATATGGGACCATGGTCAATTCTAATGTAATCCCTATTTCTCCCATCATGGCTTGCCAAATTTCACAGAAAGATTTTTCCGCTTCGCCATCAGCTCTACACCACATAGGTAGAGTAAGTCCATCAGCGTGGCCAGCTTCTGCTAACAATGATTTAGCTTTGGTGGTGTCATAATCCATAACTTTCTTCATCTCATCAACATCATAAGCCCACCAACCTATGTTTTCAGGACCATAAGCAGGTGTTCCCTTGCCATCAAACACAACTCTTAAAGCTGTTTCCCTATCAATACCCCAACCCATGGCTTGACGAACTTTCTTATCAGCTAGCGCTCCCCAATTGGAATCTAGTTCAACATAATGATGCCTACCACTGGGTAAAAGAACTACATTCACATTAGGATTATCTTCAACCTTTTTAAGTTCCCTCATAGCCCATGGGGAAAGTTCCATGAGATCAGCTTCATCAGTACGAATCATGGCCATTTTAACTTCGTTTGCGGCACCAACAAAGTCTAATCCATCTAGATATGGCATTCCTTCTTCCCAGTAGTTTGGATTTCTTTCAAACTGGACTCTTTGACCTGGCTGCCAACTAGTTAGTAAGAATGGGCCTGTACCTGCTGGATTCTTACCATAGTCACTATTTCTGTCTGAATATCCATTATATTTATCAACTGCAGTGGGAGAGGATATCCAGCCTGCCTGCAAAGTTAGTTGAGCCAAGAGAGGTCGGAATGGTTTAGTCAAATTAAACCTAACAGTGCTATCATCAACAACGGATACCGTAGCGATTGCTGAGACTCCACCACGTCCTGGCGACTGAACCGCTGGGTCCAAAAGCCTATCCATATTATATTTCACTGCATTAGCATTAAGATCAGTCCCGTCCTGGAACTTTGCTCCTTCTACTAGCGTAAAGTCTACCGATTTTCCATCAGCAGCAATGCTCCAAGAGCTAGCTAATCCGGGGTTAATATTACCGTTCGCATCTAATCTAACCAAATTATCATATAATAAATAATTTGTGTGATACTCTCCAAACATAGACCTATAATGAGCATCAAATGTCTTCAGTTCAGCCAATGGCCTCGCTGCAAACCTTAGAACCCCACCCTTCTGAGGACCTGATGAAGGAGCTACTGCTGCCTTAGCAACTGTAGCAACAGGAACTGCCGTAGGGGCCACTGCAGGGACTGCCGTAGGGGCCACATATGGAGCTGGTGCCGGTGCTGGAGTTGTATCACTCCCGCAGGCCATAGCCATCATAAGAACTGTGGATAACATTGTCGCCAATAATAAGCGGCTAGAATATTTAATCTTTAAAAAACCCATATCAAAAATACCTCTTAAACAGAACAATTTAATTAGCCTCCAGATAGTACTATTATTTGAATATATTTGTCAAACTAAAACAAGCCATTTCCCGTATATACTTGGTCTCATTTTCCTTTTTTTAATTCCTAAAGTGAGTCATTATTTTATCTGATATTTCCCGCATCATACCTTTCTTATCTACAATAGGAAACATAACCGTGGAAATATTTTTTACACCTAGTTCACCCAATTCATAAATACGTTCAATCACATCATCTGGGGTTCCTGTTATTAACCTAAAATCTATAACCCTGTCTGTTACTGCCTTAGCATGAGATGCCTCAGTCTTTTCATGCTCATACTCATCCCAAACATCATGAACTGACTTAAATTCATCTATTATACCTGGCAGCTTTTTATCAATTCTCTGGCGTAAGTCAATAATATCCTTATTTTCCCCCTTCAACATTGAGTACATTCTAGTAACATTTGCTGCATACGATGCTGATTCTCTTCTTGCTGCCTCTTTAGATTCAGCCACAAAAACGAGTGTGCGAACCCATGTATCTATTTCAGATGGATCTCTGCCAGCTTTTAGAGCACCTTTTTCCACCTGCTCTAAAGACCACTTTACCAATTCAGGATGAGAACCTGGAAAGACAACTCCGTCTCCCAGCTCACCTGCTATTTGAAGAGAACGAGGGCCCGCAGAAGCTACATATATAGGAAACTGTCTCCTAACCCATTCAGAATGCATCACTGTGCCCTTATACTCTGCTTCTTCGCCTTTTATGTATTGTTTAATAAACTTTATACATTCCCGAAAATCATTCATAGGACTCGCTTTAAGCCCCATACTGCGTACAGCATTTCCTCCGGCTCCAATACCTAAAAAAGCACGGCCACCTGATAAGGCATCAATACTTGCTGTAGCATTTGCAGTTACAGAGGGATGATAAGTATATGGTTGAGTTACTCCTTGCCCAATCTTAATGCGATGAGTAGCCATACTAGCCAAAGTCATCATGACATATACATCAGGATTAAGATTTTGTTGATCAACAAAAGTCACATGAGAAAACCCGCACTGCTCGGCCACCCGAGCATGTTCACCTATCTCATTAATCCTAAGATTACGACCGATACCTACACTAAAATCAAGCTTCATTTATTTTTCGTCTTTCTGAACAGAGAACAAATACTATTAACGATAGTAAAATCGATTTGTTAAATTTTATTACCACTTAATTCTTGATTTATTTCAACGCATATATTTAATTTCTAAAACTAGGCATTACCTTATTGCCAATTTCCCTCATCATACCTTTCTTATCGATAACCGTATACATCACACATGAAATAGTATCAACTCCAGTCTCTCCGATCTTTGCAATCGACTCTATAATATCCTCTGGCCTACCTGTTAGCATGGTCATATCTATAACCCTTTGTGTAACTAACTTGGCATGTGGAGCATCCGTCTTCTCATGTTCATAGTGATCAAAGTTATCGTAAACAAGCTTGAACTCATCTACCGCACCTGGTTCAACTTCCTCTAAACGATCAGCTAATTCATTTGATTCAGGTGTGTTTCTAGAAAAAATTGCCAAATAGGTATCTCTTGCAGCACTTGCTGTATAAGAGGCAGTTTCACGACGTGCTTCCTCTTTTGAGTCTGCTACATAGCATAATGTTCTTATCCATACCTTAATCTTAGAAGGATCCCTCCCTGCTTTTAAAGCACCCTTTTCGACCTGCTCTAGTTTCCACTTTAGTAGAACAGGGTGAACTCCAATTAAGATTACTCCATCAGCTATTTCACCAGCCAACTGTAAAGATTTTGGCCCAGATGCAGCCATGTAAATTGGGACTGGCCTTGGAATCCATTCGGAGCGCATCTTTCCTCCTCTAAATTCAACCTCCTCGCCAGACATATATCTTCTAATAAAGTTGACTGCTTCTCTTAAATCGCTCAATTTGCTAGGCCTCAACCCCATGGTTAGGGGAGCATTACCACCGGCGCCAATTCCAATAAATGCCCTGCCTCCAGATAGTTCATCAACCGATGCTGTTGCATTAGCGATTACAGAAGGATGATGATAAGGCCAAGTTACACCATGCCCAATATGTATACGATTCGTATTTATTGCTGCCATACACATCATTGCATAAACGTCCCTACAAAGATTCTGTTGGTCAACAAATGTACCTGCCTCAAATCCATTATCTTCGGCCGTTTTAGCATGGTCCCCAATCTCCCACATTCCTAAATTACGGCCTAGTCCAGTCGTAAAATGCATCCTCATATATAAATACTCCTCCTAAATTATTTGTGTAAATAAATTAATCAACTACATAAAGTTAGGTAAAACTTCCTCTCCCATCATTTGTATCTGCTCTATGATTTCACTATGTGAAGAAGCTGCAAATCTTTGGAGACCACAATGTCGGAGGCCTCCCTCTTCTAATTCAATGATTTTTTGAGTCACTTCATCTGGAGTTCCAATAAAATTCACCTCTCCTGCTTCCGTCACTCCCTGTTGTCTATACCTTTCTGCAATTCTAGAGCGTTCCCAACGCTTAACTGCCTCATCATTAGTTTTCGCTATGCTAAGGCTTGTAATGGTTGTTACTTCAATATCATTAATTGTTCTATTATATCTTTCTAAGTAAGGCTTCAGAGTTTCAATTTTATTTTGCATAAGCTCTAAGCTTGGAGTTACAAAAAATCCACTACCCCATCGGGCAATGCGTTCAAATGTGGCACCCTTTTCACCCGAAATAAATATCGGGAATGGTTTTTGCAAAGGCTTCGGAAACATTGCTACATTTTCGAAATGATAGAAGTCACCCTTATAGCTAGCCCATTTTTCTTTAAAAAGTATGTTTATCGCCTCAAGCCCTTCATCAAGCATCTGGCCACGGTTATATTTAGGCGCACTGGTCTTTATAGCAACTAATTCCTCTTTAAGCGCTCCTAGCCCAACGGCCATTATAAATCTTCCACCGCTTGCTACATCCAAAGTAGAAGCTTGTTTAGCGATCCAAACAGGATCTCTCCATGGTATGCATAAAACACCTGCCGCTATCTTTATCGCACTAGTTGCCCCTGCCACAAAGGCAAGGGATACAAACAACTCATAAAAATTAGGCGGCTGATTGTCTCTTTCCATCATGGACTTTGTTGGAGCAATATGCTCATCTCCCCATACTGAATAGAAGCCTAAGCGTTCTGCAAGTTGAGCTATCTCTACCATTTCACAGGTTCCTGAAAAGCCAGCTGGATAAGATAGAACCTCTCTACATGTATTTATTCCAACACCAAATTTCATTGTATATTATTACTTCTCCAAAGGGACTTATTCATATTAATTTTTATCTAAAGTGAGGAAGAACCTCTTCTCCAAACATTTGAACCTGCTCTTTCAAACCTTCAAATGTATTTGTTGCAAAACGCTGAGGTGCGCAATGATTAAGTCCTTTCTTTTCTAAACGTTTAATCTTCTCTGTAATTTCCTCTGGTGTTCCAATAAAATTCCCTTCTTCAACACTTTCTATAGATTGATTTTTATATCGTTCAAAAAGCCTGCTACTAGTCAGGCGTTCTATAGCTTCTTCGTGTGTACGTCCTATGCTGGCGGTTGGTAAAGTTGTCAATTCCACATCTGAAATATCTTTACCCAACTCCTCTAAATGAGGCTTTAATCCCTCCACGCGATTAGTAACTGATTCATCAAATGGATGAACTGCAACAAGAGAACCCCACTTTGCCATTCTACTCAAAGTCTCTGGAGTATCTTTAGTATATGCCGTGATATAAAAGGGAAATGGATCTTGTTTTGGCTTTGGATGCAAGCTTAAATCATTAAACTCAAAGTATTCACCATCAAATGAAACATTATCTTGTGTAAAGAGGAGATTTAAAACTTCAATTTGTTCATCCAGTAATCTTCCACGGTGAGCCTTCTTCATCTTAGGAACAACAGCTTCAAATTCATGCCTAGCTCCTCCAACTCCAACTCCTAATGTTACACGACCTCCGCTGAAAACATCCAGCGTCGCTGCTTGCTTAGCAACCAATATAGGATCACGCCATATCATTACCAAAACCCCTATTCCTAATCTAATAGTCTTAGTAGCAGCAGCAACATAAGCCATCGACAATAGTGTTTCATAAAATGCCGGTGGTTTAGGATCCTTGGTTCGTAAGGCTTCATCTGGGGTCATATGATCATCTCCCCAAACGTAATCAATTCCAAGTTTTTCAGCAAATTGCGAAAGCTCTACCATTTCATTGGGACCTGCAAAATCAGCTGGATAATCTCGACCTTCTCTACATGTAGGTATACCAATACCAAATTTCATTTTAGCCCCCCTGACTAACAAATTTTATACTAAATGCGCCTCAAATCAACCTATCTAAACTGATTTCAGTTCCTCAGTTTTAGAATTAATGACAACGGAAATAAAAATGATAAAACAAAGAATTTAAATTTTCTACATCCTCATACACTAGGTACCTTCCCATTCAATCTAATTACATAATACGATTATTTCTTCTGGAACTCCTTCTATAATTCTACCTACTTTTTGAGTTGTCGCTTGACCTATACGCCCAGTACCTTTTCCAAGATTTGCTAACCCAAATTGTCCAAATTGTCCCTGGCCATGAACTATCAAAAATCCTTCGTCTGGGCAAAATAATATATCACCCGTATTGTGCCCTCTCATTTCCCTTGGATCATAGAAAGCAATAGCACTGGTTCCCATTAAACTCCCCTTATAGTGAACCGGCCATCTCTCTCTGTTTGTCTCCACTTCTTCAGGAAGGTTTGGAATATTCACCCAAAAATGACATATTTCGCCTCTACTATGCATATTTGTTACAGGACCTTCCAATGGCAAAGATTTCAATATTGCATCACAAAGCTTTGGGGCTCTATCAGCATAAAGTTCAATAACAAATTTCTTCCCATCAAATTCTACTTCTATCTGTGGCCCACCAAATGTAGCTGCCGGGGCTGGTTTTTCATTTTCTGATCCCCGTCTTATTGAAAGTTTTTTGGCTCCATCCCATTGAAGCCGATCTATCTGATAGGCAAAGCTGTTCCAGTCTCCTTCCATCACCGCAAATTTTGTTACAACAGAACTGCTACCCATCCATGAAAATTTACCAGGCGCATATGAGATTGTAATTACGTTCTTGCCTCTTTGATTAACTACAGGATTAATTACCAAATCACCAGCAGCTTGCCATGCGGACGGATTTTCAATTATAGGATATTTACTAACATCCAAATCCAAATCAGGATGCACGTTAGTGTGCAATCTACCACCAGACCACCGAGAATGAGTGACCATATCCTCATAAGGTAGAATTTTCCATAAAGCCTCGCAAGTTTCAGGTGCTTTATGATCTAAAAGACGTGCTTTAGCTTTCACCCCATCTAATTCTAAATCTAGTTTACGCATACGGCCTCCTTAGCGTTAAAAATGGTAAGACATCCAGGCGAGAATAAAAGTATCACAATTGAGCACACAAATCCATAAAATAGACCCAGCGACAATCTCAGTTGATTCAATTTCTTTCTTGAGATTCACTTAAGCTGAAATAAAAACATATTATTCCAATCTTTATAGAAAACTGAGGAAGAATAAATTTGTAAAAATCTTTTAACTATTCTTAGATTTTTTACTCTTAGACTTTTTATTATTAACGGACTGTTTCGAAACATTAGATTTAGACAAAGTATCAGCTGACTCAGAATTTACCTCATCAGCATCATCTCCCTGAGCCTTCCTAAATTCTCTAAGACCTTTGCCAACAGCTCCGCCCACTTGGGGTAACTTCCCCACACCAAAAATAATCATTACTATTACAAGAACTATTATTAATTCTGTTGGACCAATATGAAACGGCATTCTTAACCTCCGCAGCTGAAGGGTATCAAAATAAAATGATATTAGCTACACTTTATTCCTTTAGAAACTACATTGCAATACCTGTAACATTTGAGTTAATTAATAATATAATTCCTCAAAACTCTACCCAAATTTTAATTATCACAAGATATATTTCAATGTAGCTACTTTCGAACAAATTTCCAAATATTTCTACATGATCAACCTTATAAATTCTATGATACAATTCCTTATTAGTTGAGGAGATATTAGTCTAATGGACTCAGAAATTAAATCCAGTCTTATCAATAAGTTGGAGAACTCTTTCAAAGAGGCTATAGCCTACTATAAGGGGGATGGGGCAAATTCAGAAGCAAAAGTAGGTGATTGGGGACCTAAGGAGACATTAGCTCACATGATATATTTTTGTGAAAGAATGGCTCAGGCAATCCAAGATGCTATTGCAGGTAAGAGCCCTCTTCCGATTTTAGAGATCCCTTATACAGATGTAGATGATTTAAATGCTTCAAAGGTTAAGGAATACGCAAATACATCCTTGGAAGAATTGGTAATTATAGCAA